>QHYO01000206.1 GCA_003224135.1 Acidobacteriota bacterium
CGATCGAGTTGATATCGAGCTCAACGCCAGTCAGGCCAAGCTTGTCGAAAAAAGTCATCACCATCTCAATGACTTCAGCGTCGATCGCAGGCGCATCGCCACCACCGAGCACTTCCGCGCCAATTTGATAAAACTGCCGGTATCTTCCCTTCTGCGGCCGCTCGCGCCGAAACATCGGTCCCATGTAATACAGCTTCACCGGCTGCGGCAGTTGCTGCATGCCGTGTTCGATGTAGGCACGACAAACGGAGGCCGTCGCTTCCGGGCGAAGCGTCACTGACTCACTCTGCAAAAGCGGCTGTTCGGAAAGGATTCGCTGTACTTTGCCTGGAGTTTCGACATTGTCAGAACCGAAGCCAAACGTAATTCCCTTCTCTTCAGCAAAACGCAGAACGTTTATCAGAATTTTGTCGAGTTCTTCGGTCGGATCACGAAACGTATACATCTCTTTGGAAACTACGTCCGTTTCCAAGCCGATGGAGCGAGCGAACAGTTCCGTAGGTTCGAAGATAGGCGGACGAATTTCACCGAAACCGAACGTGCCAAAGACCTCGTGCGCGGTCCGCTCGACGTGGTTCCATAACGCAGTTTCGGGGGGCAAAAGGTCGCGCGTGCCACGGATTGCTTGGAACTTTGTCTTGGCAGCCATGATCTAAAGCAGATTCCTCGCTTCGCCTGCCTGTGCCGGCAGGCTCGGAATGAAAATTTTGATTGGCGTCACGAGCCACCGGTCACTAGTCACGAGTCACCGGCCACTTCCTTACGATAGATCTCCTTATACTCAACATACCGCTGCGCGTAGCGGTCAATCGTCGCCTGATCGATTGCGGTCAGCGCGCGTTTCACTTTTCCCGGCGCACCCACAACAAGACTGCGCGGAGGAATAATGGTGCGCTCCGTGAGCAGCGTCCCCGCAGCCACGATACTTCCCTCTCCCACCACGACTCCATTCAAAATCGTCGCGCGCATTCCAATTAGGCAGCGCGATTCGATCGTGCAGCCGTGCAGCGTAACGGAATGGCCGACCGTGATCTCGTCGCCCAGAATCAGCGGGTACTCATCTTTCATCACATGCAGAATTGAGCCGTCTTGGATATTCGTGCGCGCACCGATGCGGATAGAATTGACGTCGCCCCGGACGACGACAAGCGGCCAGATGCTAGCATCGTCGCCGATCACGACGTCACCGATGATCACCGACGCGGCGTCAACGTAAGCAGAACTAGCGATGACCGGCCGCTTGCCTTTGTACGCCCGGATGTCCGGCTGGCGTCGCACGACTATGCTGATTCCTTCCTCCGCCGCGACTGTAGCGACTTAAGTCA
The DNA here is from genome assembly GCA_003224135.1 of Acidobacteriota bacterium. GTDB lineage: Bacteria > Acidobacteriota > Terriglobia > Acidiferrales > UBA7541 > Acidiferrum. The sequence continues at coordinate 1,326 of QHYO01000206.1, forward strand.
TTTAAAATGTGAGATATAGCCAACGTAACGCAATTTGCATTGAAACGAAACCAGTCTCACACCGCGAAGCTTGAAAAGATATCATCTGCATAATGGAGTGACAAGGAAAGGCCGCAAGTCGGCGGCTTTCAGCCGCGCGCTAATCAATCTGGACGGATGGTCCAAGCGTCGAGGATCCTAGCTCATCAAGCCGCGCGACAACGGCCCGGGTGACTCCGTAAAGACTCCTTGCGGCCGCGGCTTCTTCGCCAAGTGTAGCCACGGGTTTGCCAGTATCACCGCCAATGCGAATGCGTGGGTCAATCTCAATTTCGCCCAGAATCGGTACACCGTAGGCACGCGCCGTCTTTGCACCTTCTCCGTGACCGAAGATGTCTACGGGCTTGCCGCAATGCGGGCAGGCAAACGTGCTCATGTTTTCGACCACGCCCATCACCTCGACGTTCACTTGACGAAACATTTCAATGGCCTTGCGTACGTCGGCGAGCGCAACCGTAGAAGGCGTGGTAACAACGACCGCGCCTGAGATCGCGACGGTTTGAATCAGAGTGAGCTGCACATCGCCGGTGCCGGGCGGAAGATCAATGATCAAATAATCCAGCTCGCCCCATTCGACGCTCCGCAAAAATTGTGTGATAACTCCGTGAAGCATCGGGCCTCGCCAAATCATCGGCTTGTCGCCGGGATTCAGCAGACCCATCGAAATCATCTTCAGGCCAGACACCTCGACGGGAATAATGTGCCGATCGGCAGTTGCAAGCGGCTCCTGATTCGTGCCGAGCATAATCGGCACGTTCGGCCCGTAAACGTCCGCATCAATCAATCCGACCTTGTGTCCGAGTTTCGAAAGCGCCAGGGCCAGGTTGACGGCGACAGTCGTCTTGCCGACGCCGCCCTTGCCGCTGGCCACCGCGACTAGATTTTTCACGCCAGGAATCGGCTGGCGTTCCGGCATTTGTTGCTGAGCTGCTGGTCCTGGAGGCATTTGTCCTCAATTTGGCAGCGAGTTTATCCCGCTGCGCTTCACGCCGTGTATTCGCTGGCCGCCCGATCGAATCAAGCATTCACGCCATGACACTTCTTATATTTCTTCCCAGATCCGCAAGGACAAGGATCGTTGCGCCCGACTTTCGCTCCTGCGCGAACAGGCTTCGGCGCTTCGGATTGAGTTGCGCCGGCCTGAAACCGCATCTCTTTTTCCTGGCGCTGTTGCTTGCGTTCCATTTCACGCGCGAACGCAGGAAGAGGTGCAGCGCCGTCATCGTTAACACGCGCAGCCGCACTGGCAGCGGCGGCCAGTGGACGCGGAGCCGTGGGCGGCGGCTGAGGCGCTCCCTGCGGCGGCGCGTTGCCCTCCATCTGTACTTGCACGTTGTAAAGATAGCGTACTGTCTCGTTGTCGATACGCGCCATCATGTCTTCAAAAAGAATGAACGCTTCTTTCTTGAATTCAACAAGTGGATCTTTTTGTCCGTAGCCGCGAAGCCCGATACCTTCCTTCAGGTGATCGAGCGACAGCAAGTGGTCTTTCCACTGGCCGTCCACCACGTCCAGAATAATCCGGCGCTCCAGCCAGCGCATCAGGTCCGGCGTGAGCTGCTTTTCTTTGTCCTCGTATTTTTTCGCAACCGCTTCGGCGATGGCGTCTGAAAGCTGGTCGTGATTCAGCGTAGCTGGATCAGCGCCAGCAGCCTTCGTGTCAACGCCGAACTGGCTGTTCACTTCGGCGAGGAACTGCGTGACATTCCACTGGCCCGGGTGCAACTCACGGCCGCAATACGTGTCGACAAGTTCCCGTGCAATATCTTCGGCGATTCCGATGACGTAGTCGCGCTGATCCTTGCCTTCCAGCGCTGAGCGCCGGATGGCATAAATCGTCTCGCGCTGTTTGTTCATCACATCGTCGTACTCAAGCAGGTGCTTGCGCGCATCGAAATTCTGCGCTTCGACCGACTTTTGCGCGTTCTCAATCCGTCGCGATATCAGCTTCGACTCGATTGGCACTCCTTCGGTCATGCCCAGGCGGAACATCAGCGCCTTCACCCGTTCGCCGCCGAAAATCCGCATCAAATCATCTTCAAGCGAAAGGAAAAACCGCGATGAGCCAGGATCGCCTTGGCGGCCGGCTCTTCCGCGAAGTTGGTTATCGATACGGCGCGCTTCATGCCGTTCCGTGCCCAGAATGTGCAATCCACCAAGCGCAACCACTTCATCGTGCTCCGCCTTGCACTGCTGGGCAAACTGCTCGTAAACCGGCTTCCATTGGTCGACGGGAGCTTGAAAAATTTTGCCCTCGTGCTGGAACAGAACCATCGGAACGGCCGACGGAGCCGCTTCGCCGTTAGGACTTTGCGTATCCGCTCCAATCACCGCGGGCGCTTGTGCATATGGCATCGCCAGACGATTTTTCAGGAAATGCTCACGCGTCATGGATTCAGGATTTCCGCCCAACAAGATGTCTGTCCCGCGGCCAGCCATGTTCGTTGCCACAGTGACCGCGCCTTTTCGCCCGGCCTGTGCCACAATTCGCGACTCGCGCTCGTGCTGCTTGGCGTTCAGCACTTCGTGCGGGACTCCCGCCTTTTTCAGAATGTCCGCAATGGCTTCCGATTTTTCGATGGAAATCGTTCCCACAAGCACGGGCTGCCCGCGCTCGTGATAGTGGCGAATTCCGTGCGCGAACGAGTTGTCTTCCTGCAGAATCCCATTAACCACTGCTTCGAATTTTTCCTTCTCCGTGCGGTAGACAACGTCAGGATTTTCGATGCGAATCAGAGCTCGATTTGTCGGAATGACCACAACATCCAACTTATAGATCTTGTCGAATTCGGCGGCTTCCGTTTCCGCGGTTCCCGTCATGCCGGAAAGTTTCTTGTACATGCGGAAATAATTCTGGAATGTGATGGTGGCAAGCGTCTGATTCTCGCGCTCGATCTTCACACCCTCTTTTGCTTCAACCGCCTGGTGCAATCCGTCGGACCATCGCCGGCCAGGCATCTGACGGCCTGTAAATTCATCCACGATAATCACTTCACCATCTTTAACCACATAGTCCACGTCGCGCTTATAGAGTGTGTGCGCGCGGAGACCCTGATAAACATGGTGGATCAGCTCCATGTGCGCCGGATCGTAGAGATTTCCGAGGCCCAGCATCCGCTCGCACTTGCTGACGCCTTCTTCGGTAAGGGTTGCCGTGCGATGCTTTTCATCCAGCGTGTAGTCGATTTCTTTAATCAGTTTCGGAATGATTTTGTCGATACGATAGTACTTGTCGGTCGATTCCTCCGCAGGACCGGAAATGATCAGCGGCGTGCGCGCCTCGTCGATCAAAATCGAGTCGACTTCGTCCACGATCGCGAATTGATGGCCGCGCTGCACGCAATGCGTGATGTCGTACTTCATGTTGTCGCGCAGGTAGTCGAATCCGTATTCGTTGTTCGTGCCGTAGGTAACATCCGCGCCGTACGCCGCACGGCGTTGCGCGTCATCCAGGTCGTTTACAATGACTCCCACGCTCATCCCGAGGCCGCGGTAGAGCGGGCTCATCCATTCCGCGTCGCGCCGAGCCAGATAATCGTTTACCGTAACAATGTGCAGCCCTCGCCCGGCCAACGAGTTCAACACGGCCGGAAGAGTCGCAACCAGCGTCTTCCCTTCTCCAGTTTTCATTTCCGCGATTTTGCCGTCGTGAAGAACCAGTCCGCCAATCAGTTGCACATCAAAATGCCGCATGTTTAGAAAGCGGCGGCCGGCTTCGCGCACCAGTGCAAACGCAGGCACAATCGCCGGATCAAGCGCTGCCCGCAACCGCTCTTTGTAACCGGCGTCCGCAGGGTCCGCATCCTTCAGCCGCTCCTGCACCTCATCCTTCAGTATCGCGAACTGGCTTTTCAGCGCCTCATCTGAGAGCGCTTGCGTCTCAGCCTCTTTCTCGTTGATGGCGGCAACGATGGGCTGAAGTTTCTTGATGTCGCGCTCGTGCTTGGTGCCGATGAACGTGGCGACTACGCGGTCAAGTATTTTAGCTGCGTCCATGAAATGTTTTTGCCGTTTCCCTGCGAACTAAGATGGCCGGCTCCAGGCATACAGCGACGCCCAGCGCAGACCGCATAAACTCTAATTGTAACGGTTTCGCCGTAGACGCGCCAATCTACGCGCCACGCCGTGCACGCACTGGCGCCGAAGCACACATTGATTCAGGAACGAATGGCTCGTCTGGTTTACTTCAAGACTGCGATACGCCCGCGCCGCCGTGTGCGGCTGGCTACGTTCGCGGCCTGCGGCAGTCCGCCAAGTTCTAGAAGAATCTTCCGCAGCCGTGCCCGGTCTTCCAGGTCCATGTCCACGAATTCAAACGCCATGGCCTGCGGGCGGGCGCCGCGCACAATCGCCTGAGCCTTGATAGTTCGAACGCCCTGCGTCAGCTTCAGCCCGATCAAAGTCCCTGGAGCAAGGTGTCGCTCGCCGGCGCCAATGCCGCCGCCCAGGTTCAACTCCGGCACCGTCAGCCGGAAATTCTCGCGTAGGTTTGTCGTCACCAGCGTCAGGTTTCGGCTAAGTTTCAGCCGCGCGTACCGGCGCTGCCGGATCACGGAGCTGTTTGTTTCTGGATCAATCGGCTCCAGCACCAGATCTCTTTTCTCAAAGCCCGCCGCCGAAATTTTTCCCATTGCGACCACTGGATCAATACGCAGCAGTGCCTGCCCTGCGGCCACGCGAAGTTCCGACGGATACTGCCATCGCCAAACCTGGCGCGCCGCAAGAATGGTTTGCAGCACTGGATTTGCCGCCGACGCACGCAAACGCCCCAGCGCCTCGATCGCCTTCAAGCGGATGTACCCGGATATTCCGTCGCTCGATGCAAAGTCCAGTAGTTTCGGAATGGAGTCCGGAGAACCTGTCATGCTGATTTCGTCCAGCGCCAGCGGCCGAATCAGCACATCCAGCGAATCAAGAATGGCCAGCAGCAGCAAAGTGCGCGATTGCGGAGGCACCGGAGATAACTGCCGTACGCAACGGTCGTGCACCGACCGCGGCCATTGTGCCAGACGTACCGGCAAAACCCTGGCAACCGCGTCCGGGTCAAGCTGGCCAAGCAGACCCAGCACTTCCACCGCTTCGTTTGCCGAAGCAATTTGCAAAATTTCGGTGAGGTGATGGACCGCGTCCTCGCCCAACCCGCGAACCACGTCGGCGAGCAATTCACAATCCTCACGGAAGCCCGAGTGCCCGAATCGATGCGTGACGTATTGCAGCGTCGCCTTCGGCATCAATGCCAGAATATCGAGCAGCCCGTCCGCGATTTCCCCGGATCGCAAACTTTCTTCGACAAATTCCGGGATGCGATCCTCTGCGCCGATGCGGGGCCGCAAGCTCTGTGACGAGCCAGGCCGCTGAGCCTCCACGCTGTCGAGCGACGCCAAAGCCTGCTGCATCGCGGGATAGCATCGCTTCGATGCGGCTTCCTGGCTCAGCCGGACAAAAGCCGCGCTCACCAGCGTCTGCAACTCCGGATCGCGTTCGACTGCGAGCTGGTTCCCCACTCGACGTATCGACTCAATCAGCGCGCTGCCATCGCCGCTGCCATAGAGTTCTGCCAATTCACCGAGCCCGATCGCCGTGGTGCGCCGCGCTTCATCCGATTCCAGTCCAATGCACGACGCATACTTCATCAAAATCTCGTTTACGGTTTTAAGCTCGCCCCGACGCAACATCTCCTCTAAGAAAGATCGTACCTTTCGCGGCGGAACGCACCAGGATTCGTCTGAGGCCAGCACCTCTTTCTTGTTTTCGTCGGGAACTTGCTCCCAGAATTCCTGATCAAGCAGTTCGGTATACGACTGCACTTGAATTCCGGCATTGGCCATCTGCTCTTCTTGCGAAGTCAGGATTTTCCGTAGCGCTTCGATTTCTGTGTTCATCCGGTCCAGCAACTGCTTCACGGCGTTTACGCGCAATTCTCCTCGTTCGTAGCTATCCAGCGCGAAGCGGATCGCCACATGCTCCGCAAGCTTCAACAACATCGGTCGATCTGGCTTTTCATTCGGCGCTTGAGCGGCAAGCCCCGCAAGCGCTTGTTGCAATGTGACCTGGCTACGCACAGGCATTGCGGAAAGTCGCGATTGAAATGTTCCTGCGTCCATCCCGACGGAAGGATCTTTCCTGGAACGTCCGAGCTGGGCAAACAACGTGAGCATCGACCGAACTTCTTCTTCTGCAACGGCAAATTCCGGTCCTGCGACTTCGTCCGCAGAATGCAACATCGCCGACGCTGTCAGCCATTTTCCGGGCGCGGTCACCGGTCCGGGACCGAAGGCGCGCGCCGCACTCGATAGTGTTGGAAAGGGATTCGCCGGAGTTTCCATGACTCCTGCTCCTGAGCCGCGCGTCGGGACTTGCGCAGGAACTGATCCCGATGCCGGGTCCCACAGGTTCCCCCCCGGCAGGACCGCGCCTCCAGATCCACTTCCTCCGCCGCCAGGCACTCCACCACCGCCGCCAAATCCCGGGCCGCTTCCGCCTCCCGTACCTCCGGGTGCTCCGCGAGAACCTTCGGCCGCAAGAATCATCTGTAGCAAGCGGTTAGGATCCTCGAGAAAATCTCTGAACTTATCGCCTTGCGCGCCCAACACTTTTGCTGTGAGATTCGCCGCGATCTTGGCGCCCGCAATTGAGGAATCCTCCGCGATGTAGCGGATTTCATTCACCTTGATCGTTGTCTCGCCAGCAAGCGCAGCCTTCAACTGTTCTGCCAACGCCGCCGACTTGCTGTTTCCGCTCGGAAACGCCCGAACAAAGCGCGCGAAATGCCCTTGCGAAAGATTTTGCCCAAAATGAATGCTGGCAATTCCGGATGTGGATAACAGCTGAGCGAAACTCCGTTCGGCCGCCGCTGCGCCGAGCGGAACTCCATCAAGCAAGATCTGTGTGCCCGACGCGCCCAGCAACAGTCCGGATTCTCCACTCTCGTCTAACGCGGAACGCAATTCCTTCCAGGTCGTCTCAAACTGCGCAGCGGTACGCACGTGGCCGAATTCAT
>QHYO01000014.1 GCA_003224135.1 Acidobacteriota bacterium
TGAAAATGCAGGACTTTGCGCCATTACCGAGCACGGTGCTCGGGTGGGAGGTTGGCGACGTGGAAGCCGCTGTGGAGTGGCTCGTGAGGCGCGGCGTAGTGCTTGAAAAATATCCGTGGGTGCAGGACAAAGAACGCGGAATATGGACCACGCCGGGAGGGGACAAGGTGGCATGGTTCAAGGATCCCGACGGGAATGTGTTGTCGGTAAGCCAGCATGGCTAGCTCGGAAAACGAAGGAACTACTTGCTGCGCTTTGCAAGGGAGTTAAGAGCGCGTTCGGAAGGAGCGTGGCTGCGCCAGGCTGCGAGGATGGCTTGGCGGAGGACGCGCTTGTTGGCTTTTGAGAGGAGGACATTGGTGGCGCCCTGGCGGCCCCAGGATCCATTGCACGGGTTGAATACTGTCGGGTGCGATTGGACGAATTCTTCCTGCTGAATAGGTGTGAGCTTGACCATGCCCCAATCTTTATTTGGATAGGAGCGTGGCGAAGATTTTTCCGGCCACACGGAAGTCGGGATGGTTCATGTGCTTGCGTTCTTCGGTTTCGGGGAGGCTGAGAGCGACGCGGCGGAAATCGGATGGAGTGCACGGCATAGCGAGTTCCTCACGCAGGGACAGTATAAAGGCACGGGAAGGTGACGTCAGCAAGGGAATTGGACTAGGATGTTGCGAGCTTGAGCCCGCCTGAATGCGAGTGGAATCGGATAGCTCGAAGATCAAGCCAAGAGTGGGGCTGCCTGCGGCAGACAAGCACCTAAAATCAAAAAGAAATGCAAAGCGGCAGAACGGCGAAGTTACGGAGAGAACGATGGAAGCTGAGCTGAGCCTGGAATTCTTGCGAGTGGTAGAAAACGCGGCAATTGCAGCAGCGCGCACGATGGGTTTTGGCGATCGTCACAAGGCGGATGAAGTGGCGGTGGAGGCGATGCGCAAAACGATGGACAGCCTGCAGATGGACGGCACCATCGTGATCGGCGAAGGCGAACGCGATGAAGCGCCGATGTTGTATATCGGAGAGAAGGTGGGGCTGTCCACGCATGCGCCGAAAGCGAATTTTCCGGCGGTCGATATTGCGGTCGATCCGCTGGAGGGCACAAATTTGTGCGCGACTGGCGCGGCCAATGCGATCGCAGTGCTGGCGGCGAGCGAGCGCGGCGGGCTGCTGCATGCACCAGATTTGTACATGGAAAAGATCGTGGTGGGGCCTTCGTGCAAGGGCGCGGTGGATCTGGATGCTCCCGTGGCGGACAACCTGAAAGCCATTGCGAAGCGGCTGGACCGGGACGTCGAGGACCTGGTGGTGATTGTGCTGGACCGGCCGCGGCACGAGAAGTTGATCGAGGAGATTCGCAAGGCGGGCGCACGGATTCGTTTGATTGGAGACGGCGACCTTTCGGCGGGAATTTCCGCGGCTGTGGTGGGAACGGGAGTTCATGCGGTGATGGGAACAGGAGGAGCTCCGGAAGGCGTGCTAACGGCGGCTGCGTTGCGATGTCTAAACGGACAGATCCTGGGGAGGCTGGTGGTGTCGAAGCCAAACGATGCGGAACGTCTTGAAAAGATGGGCGTAAAAGACACCAAGCGAATTTACGACACGACCGATCTTGCGCCTGGGAAAAAGATGATTTTTGCCTGTACCGGAGTGACGGATGGAAATTTGCTGCGCGGCGTAAGATTTTTTGGAGAAGGAATTCGCACGCAATCGATGATTCTGACGCTGGATGACCGTCAGGTACGGTTTATTGATTCAGTGCAGTTGGAGAAGCGACCGGATGTGAAAGTGCGGTTCAACTGAAAAAGTAGAAGAGAGCAAAAGTAAAAAAGTACAGGTGTCGACGATCGGGCAGTGGCGAATTTGGGAGGAATGGGATGAGAGGACTTGCGATAACGGCGTTTGGCTTGCTGACGGCGGTTGTGCTGCTTCTGAGTTTGCCGCTCGGCGTGAGCGCACAGGAAAAGAAGGCAGCAGCGCAGGCTGCACCTTCTGCCGCGGCACCTGCCGTGACGCCTGCTGCAAACCCCAAGGATGTGCAGAGCCTGGATGCAATGGTGGCAGCGATTTATGACGTGATTTCGGGTCCGCCGGGAGCACGCGACTGGGGCCGGTTCCAGTCGCTCTTTGCGAAGGATGCGCGGCTGATTGCGGTGCGCGTCCCGAAGGAAGGCAAACCGGCCCTGGCGGTGATGACGCCCAAGGACTACGAAGACCGCGCGGAAAAATATTTTCTGGAGCACGGCTTTTTCGAGCATGAGTTGAGCCGCAAGACCGATTCGTTTGGAGCGATGACGCACATTTACACCACCTACGAATCGCGCGAGACGAAAGATGGCAAGCCAATCGATCGAGGCATCAATAGCATGGAGTTTTTCTTTGATGGCGAGCGGTGGTGGTGCGTCGAGATTTATTGGGATGCGGAACGGCCGGGGAATCCGATACCGGAGAAATATTTGGGGAAGTAAAACACACCTCGCAAAAAACAACGGCAGAAAAGAGCGGGCACGTTGAGCGCCTGCCTTTTTTGAATGGACAGACACGGCTATGAGGGGAAACTGCAGCGGTCTCTAAGACCCTGCCTGTGGCCGGCAGCCACTACACGGCAAGAGTGCGACCGCGTAACCTTTGGCCACGGCTCAGGGCAAGAAGGCAGCGACATCGGGAGCCAGAAACAAAATTATTTCTGCGTGGGATTGGTCAGGGCGAGAAAGACGCGATCGTCGATGGCCACGCTGCGGGTGAAGAGCGTCGGAGTGGCTGCGCTTGAAACTCCGACGGCTTGCGCGGAACTGGAAATCGCGGGTCCGGCAGGCTTACCCTGCAGCGAGTTGGTATCGCCGGGCACGACGGAAATACGTGTTGTGCTGGGCGTGCACGAACCAGTCGCACCGAAGCAAGTGTCACGAACGAAAATTTGGCGCAAGCCGCTGTTGGGAGTGCCCGCGGCCTTAGCCGGATATTTCGAGGACGTCACGGACAGGAAAGCGATGAAGCGGCCGGAAGAGCTGACGGAGGGAAGCAGATTGTCGTTTCCGGAAAGCGCGCCGGCATCGTCGATGGAAACGAGAGTTGTTTGCGGCGTGCATTGAGTCGTGGCGCCGGCGCAAGTGTCGCGCAGAAAGATCTGCCGGCCAGCGGGAGTATTGGCAAGAAGGTTCGTAGCGGCGGAGCTGAAGGCAACGAAGCGTCCATCGGCGCTCGCTGAGGGAGTGTTGCTGTCGGCGTTGCCTTGTGTGCCGTCGTTCGCGACGGAAAGCACAGCAGTTTGCGGCTGGCAACCAGCTGCCGCGCCCGTGCAGGTATCACGCAAGAAAATTTGCGAGTGCCCATTTTGAGCGGCAGTGTAGGCAACAAAGCGGCCATCGAGACCGAGCGCGGGCGTTTCTTCCGCCAGCGCCAGAGCGGAAGTTTTAGCGGCGTTCGAATTAGTGCCGGATTTGTTGCAGTCCGAGATGAATTGCGAATCGGTTGAGATTGCGAAGCCCGGAGTAATTGCGCTCGTACCGCCACCCCCGCTGAAGGGATTGCTGACCCCGCTGGGCGGAGTGGTGGCGATTGCGGGCGGATTGAAAACGGAAACGGTAGCGCAAGTTTGCGTCGATAGGAGAAGCGCATCCACGGTGGCCTGAATTTGAGTTGCGGAGACGCTTGTTGTCGCGAGCGTGGTCTGCGTGCCGTTTGAATTCCAGTGAACGAGGGAGCCACCTGTGGGATCGGAAGAGGGAATGAAATTGC
>QHYO01000202.1 GCA_003224135.1 Acidobacteriota bacterium
TCCTAAGCGTAATTCTGCCGTGGCGTGGCCGGGCACGCATGCGGCATCTGATGGCGCTCACAAACGTTTCAGCGCGCGACCGAATTTGGCTGTACGTCTCGACCGTGCTGTTCCAATGGGTGTTAACAATCGTCATCGGCTGGCGAGCCGTCGCGCGTGGATTTTCGTTGAACGAACTCGGAGTAACAGGAGTGCGGACACCTGCGATCCTGTTGCTTGCGGTCGCGGGCGCATTGCTGATTGGCGCGGCGCACTGGATGAATCTGCGGCGCATGGCGCGATCAAATCATCCCGCGGTCGAGCGGCTTCGCGCATTGGGCGTGCGACTTTTTCCTCGCTCAGCTCCCGAACTCGTGTTCTACACTGTGCTGGCGCTGACGGCGGCACTATGCGAAGAGTTTATCTTTCGAGGGTTCGTGATCGCGGTATTGTTTCGTGCCGGCCTTTCCGGTTTGACTGTGGTTTTGTTGTCCTCTCTGATGTTCGGAGTAGCTCATCTTTATCAAGGTAAAGGTGGGAGCGTGGGAACGGGGATCCTTGGAGCGCTATTCGCCCTGACCAGAATCGCGTACGATAGTCTGTTCCCTGTAGTCGTCTGGCATGCGGTGTTGGACATCGTCGCTGGATTTGCCGGCACAAGGTTTTTCGGGGCAAATTCAGCATCCTCAGCATCAGGGAGCGATGGCACTCAATCGTGATCGAAGTTTTATGACAAATTATCATGACAAACAGTAGCGCTACGGTGCCTTCTAGAGGCGCCATTGAGCGCGCTGCGCACGAATTTCAGTTTACGCTAAATGAACATCAAGTCCTTCAAATTCAACAATATACAAAGATGTTATGGGCCTGGAATGAAAAGGTAAACCTCACGGCAATCCGCGATCCGCTCGAAATGCTCTATCGGCATTTTTGCGAATCGATGTTCGGGGCTGGCCTCCTGCCTGTGGAAAACTGTCGGCTGGCCGACGTTGGCTCCGGCGGTGGCTTTCCGGGACTTCCAGTGAAGATTATTCGCCCCGATCTCACTGTTTTCCTGGTCGAATCAAACGTAAAAAAGGCCACGTTCCTTGCCGAAGTCATTAGAGAGCTTGGACTTACAGACGCAAGAGTGTTGGTCAGCCGCTTTGAGGAGCTAGGCGAAGAGGTAGCGCCGCTGGACGTAGTGTGCTCGCGGGCGCTCGGAGATTTCGCTAGCTTCCTCGCGTGGGCGGCCTCGCCACAGGTCGGTGCCAAGCAAGCATTACTTTGGCTGGGAGGCCGGGATCTTGAGGAAGTCCGGGCACTGCCTGGATGGTCTTGGGAAGAGCCGACACCAGTTCCCAAGTCTCTGCAAAGGTTCATTCTGCTCGGTTCTCGAGCCGAATGACCCGTCAGAATGAGCATCTCGAGTAACAGCACATTTTCGAACCTGCTTCGACAAGACGTGCTTTTCGTCTCAAGAAATCCTATGAGAGCTTGGTTTCAAGCGAAATCCACCTCAGCCCCAGAGTGCAACGCGTATTCAAACTTGATAGAAGCTAAGACGAATCTGTCGGCACTCCCGCAAGTAAGTGACATCATTTCAATAAGTTACATGGAATCCTGTCACGGCAATTATTTGATTTCATTCCTGACTCAGATTCTCGATGTCACAAGGAAACTCAGACGCGGATTCGAATCCGTCGGGGGTTCCACGTGGAACATCTGTCTTTCGCGAACCAGAAGTATGGATCGTGTTCCCCGTGGAACGAGCGGCGGCCGAAATCGAACAGCCGAATGTATCCATGCCATGGGTGCAGGATCAGAAGACTGTTCCACGTGGAACAGAATGTGGCCGAAGATGCTTTGCGCATCACCTTGTGTTCAAGGTGCCTTGTGTTCCATGTGGAACAATGTGGAGCTCGATCGTCACAAAATTTGTACAAGAATTTTTTTGTTCCACGTGAAACAGCTTGCACCTCAATTGGGACTTTGCTAAATTTTCGCCACACCGAGAGTTGGGGGAGATTTGACAAGAATCATCGCGGTGGCAAATCAAAAAGGCGGGGTTGGGAAAACAACTACCGCTGTAAATCTTGCGGCCTGCCTCGCTACCGCCGAACAACCGACACTGCTGGTCGACTGTGATTCCCAAGCCAACGCAACTGCCGCCATTGGCTTTGCCAAAGATCCTTCTCGCAGAACTCTCTATCATGCACTGATCCTGAACGAGCCCGTTGAGAGAATCATCCAAAAATCGCAAGTGGATGGCTTGAATGTCGTCCCCGCCGACAAAAATCTCGCCGGTGCCGCCGTCGAGCTCGTGACGGCTGAGAACCGCGAATATCGCTTGCAGGCGTTCCTTGGACCTCTTTTGCCCCAGTACAGTTTCGTCATTCTGGATTGTCCGCCAGCGCTTGATTTGCTCACCCTGAACGCCTTAGTAACGGCGAACTCCGTACTCGTGCCCATCCAGTGCGAATATCTGGCACTTGAGGGCGTCTCTGAGCTTCTGGACACACTGATGCGGATCCGGCGGACGCTCAACCCAAGTCTGGAAGTAGAAGGTATTCTACTGACCATGTTCGATGAGAGAACGACTTTATCGCGACAAGTAGCGACGGATTTGCGTAGTTTCTTTGGAACGCAGGTTTTTCAAAGCGTGATTCCGAGGAACGTGCGCTTAGCCGAGGCGCCAAGTTTTGGTAAGCCTATTATTTTCTATGATATACATAGCAAGGGGGCGGAGGGCTATACGCAGCTCGCCCAGGAGGTAATTGCCAATGCCGAGA
>QHYO01000203.1 GCA_003224135.1 Acidobacteriota bacterium
GTTCAATCTCTTGCCAAAATTCCCGGCTTCCGGTGCCATTCGCCCGAAGGCGCGTTCTACGCCTGGGCGAATATCGAAGACACCGGTCGGCCGGCGGAGGAAGTCCAGAAACTTCTCCTCGAAGAGGTCGGAGTCGCAGCCATCGCTGGAGCCTGCTTCGGCGCTGAGGGGAAGAACTATCTCCGCTTCTCGCTTGTCAGTGCCCGCCATCTTCTCGAAGATGCCCTCGACCGCATCGAGCGAGTATCTGTAAAATGGCGTGCCGTGACCGCCTAGCGGCCGCGCCCACAAAACATGCGTGCGCTAGAAACGTTCGGAGAAGTGCACGGTCATTCGACGAGGGGTTCCAAAATGAAACGTTTGTTTCATCTGCTGGCAGTTCTGTCTCTGGCCCTGGGTTTCGCCTTCTCGGCACCCGCGCAGTCCACTCCTTATCCCTCCGCCAACCTGCCCAAGCTTTACGAAGACTTTCTGGTGAAGATCAACGCCATTCCCATTTACGACAATCACGCCCATCCGGGCTATGCCGATGACTCTGACGTGGACGCCATGGCCGCTCCCCCGGAGGAAAGCAACGTTCTCCGCCTGCGCGACGACAATCCGGAGTTCGCGACTGCGGCCAAAGCTCTGTTTGGCTATCCTTACGACGACTTCAAGCCCGAGCACGCCAAATGGCTTGCCGACCGCAAGAAAGCCGCCGAGAAGTCCGGCGACTCCGCCTACTTCAATGGCATCCTGGACAAGCTTAACGTCGAAACGTGTCTCGCCAACCGCGCCTTCATGGCGCCCTATCTGGACAGCAAACGCTTCCATTGGGTTTTCTTCGGCGATTCGTTCTTCTATCCCTTCGACAATCGTGATCAGACCGCGAGCACGGCCCGTTATAAGAAGCAGATGAACGTGGACGCGCTTCCCGCAAACCTGGCCGGCTACGAAGATTTTGTCCGCAGCACCATGGCCGACAATCAAAAACGCGGCGGCGTTGCCGTCAAGTTTGAAGCCGCCTACTTTCGCACCCTTTATTTTACCGATCCCGCGCGCGAAAAGGCCGACGCAATCTATTTGAAGTACCATTCCGGCGGCGTACCTTCCGCCGAAGATTACCGCTTGTTTCAAGACTACATTTTCCGCGTCATGGTTGATCAGGCCGGCAAACTTAAATTGCCAATGCATTTCCATACCGCCGTCGGTATTGGCGACTATTTCAGTCTCCGCCAAGGCAATGTCCTGAATCTTGAAAACGTTGTTCGCGATGCGCGCTACAAAAACACTACCTTCGTTCTCGTTCACGGTGGTTGGCCCTATGAGCGCGAAGCCGCGCTGCTCACCGCCGTAAAAAATGTCTACCTCGATACCTCGTTCCAATCAGAGCTGCTCTATCCTTCACAGCTCAAGCCTGTCTTAAAGCAACTCCTCACGCTCTACCCCGACAAGATGATGTACGGCTCCGATGCCTTCCCTTTCAATGACGCTCTCGGCGCCGAAGAAAGTTTCTGGATCGCCGCGCACACCACGCGCACCGCGCTGGCCGGCGCGCTAGCAGAACTGGTCAGCGAACACGCCATCAGCGAAGACAAAGCCATGGAACTTGCCCGGCTCTATCTCCACGACAACGCCGCAAAACTTTACGGAGGCGCAAAGTGAGCACCAATCCCGAACCGAAATACATTTCCTGGAGTCAGGTCGAGCGCGAACATCTCAATCCCCACATCGACCGCGAAATGGTTCACGGTCAGCAAATCATGCTCGCCCGCGTCTTCATCAAAAAAGACGGCCACGTCCCGCTGCATCATCACGTCAATGAGCAGCTTACTTACATCCTCGAAGGCGCCCTGAAATTTGCCATCAACGGCAAGGAGATTGTCGTTCGCTCCGGCGAAGTTCTGTGCATCCCGGCGAACATGCCCCACGAAGCCTGGGCTCTTGAAGACACGCTCGATCTCGACGTCTTCACTCCGCCGCGCCAGGACTGGCTCAACAAGACCGACGACTATCTCCGCCACGGTCGCTAATGGAGTCAATGCAGGATCATTTTGCTTTGACGTCCCCAAACGTTCAAAATCACAGCCGTGCTTGCTCATGCATTTCCCTTACTGCTTACCATTCGCGAATCGCCATAGACAAACGCCCCGCCTCTTGTTTACCGTAATTACTGTGGCCAGCCCACTCGTGGGGTCCGCCCCTAAGGATTGCCAAATGAAAAGGCTTGCACTTGCTGCACTTCTCGCTCTCGGGACCTGCGCCTCCATTCCAGCCCAGCAAACATCTCTCATGATGTTTGCACCCGCCTCTCAGCCGCCAGCACCTTCAACCGCCAGCACCTTCAACTTCACACTCGTGCCCGAACTCGTGCCTCCCGTCGCAGCTTTGGCTATTCCGCGGCCTCAACCCGCGTTTCCGAACTCACCTGCGCCTCGCCAATCTTCTGGCTCCAGCTACGATGGCTATCGCTGTTCTCTGCAAATCTCAGCGGCCTTCATACGGACCTCACCTACAACGTGAACAACTGGGTTGGTCTTGAAGGCAACGTGGTCTCCGCTTTCGGTAGCGACGTCTTTGGCGGCGAAATGTCCAAGTACGTGCTGTACACAGTCGGTGCCCGCATCAACGCGGGTCCGTCGCGCCGTCGCATCACGCCCTGGGGGCACGCTCTTGTTGGCGGCGCTCATTTGAATCCTCAGGTGGCCGGTGAAAGCAAGAACGGATTTGCGCTTCAGTTAGGAGGCGGTGCCGACTGGTCTTATAATCCGCGTGTCTCGATCCGCGCGGAGGCCGATTACGTTCGCACGCAGCTGTATTCAAGCTCGCAAAATAATTTCCAGGTTGGCATCGGCGCCGTCATCCACTTCTAACAGCCGTACGCGATAGTTTGCTCTTGGTCGTTTCCCACAGAGCATTTGCCGTAGCGTCCAACGTAATTGTTGCGAGTGTCCGCCCTATTGGTCGCAATCCAGACACCGATACGGACGAATCCGAAATAGTAATTTCAGAGGAATGTCTGAAATATTTCGGCTTTTAGATCGGGATATTGCGCGACTCTGGCGCTTCGGATAGTTCCGCCCGCCACTTTCCGCGTCCCCTGGGCATTTTTCTTTCCAATCCGCTTGCTCAAATCCGATTGGTTCCGTCACATCCGTATCCTCATCGCCGTCCCACTGTTAAAAATTCTGGTATCGCCAGCGTGAAGGTTCCGTCTAGAAACAAAAAATGGGAATGATATGATCAAAAACTGCATCGTACTTTCGAGTGGCTGAAGAAAAGGCTTAGGGCGCGTCACATCCATGACGTTTTTTTGGGCGGTCCGCTTGCGGGACCAAACTTGCGCGTCTGCGCGATGCCCGCCACGGGACAGCCGCGCACGCCGCAGGCGCTCGCGAATCCCACCCACTACCAATCGCATCGCCGTGATTCCCCAAGATCTCTTCCTGCTCCGCAGTCTCGGCCATTCGCTCCTATTTCCAGTTCACGTCACCCTCAGATTCCAGCCCCTATTCACGCATACTTCTTGCTTCGCAACCGCGCAACATCGCACGCTCGGCCAGCATAGCATCCTCCGCGATTCGAATTTCGCCCTCCTCCCGAGCGCGTTCCAATCTGCAAATCTTAATCGTGTCTGGGTTGGTAGAACATTCCTGAACGGCAGAGACACCGACGATGCCTGGTAGGTAACCCGCAGCGTGTTTCAAGGCGCAATGGTGTTGTAGCCGCGGCTTTACGCCGCGGTCTTTTTTTTTCTCTCTGGCATCGGTCCAAAATGTTCTTACTGATACCGACCAGATTAGGCTGGAATGCGCATAACGTCAGTAAAGCCAATTCGAATCAGGTACGAACATGCTGTACCTGATTTTCGGTTTTCTTGAATGGTCAGAATCCGAGAGTTCGGAACAAACGCACCTTGCCCCGCTGGTCGTGGTACCAGTCACTCTCGATCGAGACATTCGTTACAGAGATGAAAGCCGCGGATTTGTGCTGCAAGAAACTCGAAGAAATGGCGGACATCGAACTTGGCGAAGGGATCTTGAACCTCTCCCGCGCAGCCACAATACTGCGGCGTGAGCATGGCAGAAACATCTGCCGCATGCCGCGCAATACACGGTCACTGGGTACCGAACAGGCATTCTGGAGAAACGAGACCCCGGTACAATGGCGCGCCAGATCCTTGCCCTCCGTTTCCTTTTCTTCTGTCGAACACACGTCGATTTTCAATCGGAATGTTTTTGGGAATGATTCCTGCGGTGCACGAATCGTTTGAACTCTATTCCACAATCGTCACACCAATAGGATCGAACTCCGAACAGCCTCTTGAGGAACCAGTTAATCACTCCCACTGCTGGTAGCCCTGGTGACGTTGCGGCTCCCACAT
>QHYO01000208.1 GCA_003224135.1 Acidobacteriota bacterium
GCTTCTCTCCGGCGCCTACAGCTACATGGTGCTCTACATCGTGGCGCGCTTTGCCGGAAACGTCTCGCGCAATTTCAGTCCGGAATGGGCGTTCATTCCGGAATACGGCGTTGCGCTTCTGGTGTTCAAGTCTCGTATTCGTTTATTGGTGAACTTTATGAAACTGGTGTATCTGGACAAAAAAGACCGCGTGCGCGTCTGGCTCGGTTCGCATCGAGCGCTGCTCACGGCGGCGGCCGTGCTAACGCTTCTCTTGCTTCCTGTGTGGCATCAATCCACGTCGGGAAGCTTCGTGCTTGAGCCCGCGCGCCGCGCTGTCGTGCGTTCCGTAGTGCCGGGATTGCTGGAAGATGTTTTCGTAAAAGAGGGAACAGTCGTGGAGGCCGGACAGCCCCTGGCGAAGCTGCGCAACGTGCCGCTGCAATCAGACCTTGCCGAGACGCAAGCTCAATTCGTTGTCGCTGCCGACCGTATGACGCTTGCCGCGATGCACTACGAAAATTACGGAACCGCTTTGCAGGAGCGACAGCGGCTTGCGGCGCAATCCGAGCAACTCCAACAGAAGGCCGCAAATCTGGAAATCACGAGCCCGATATCGGGAGTAGTGCTGTCGCCGCGCGTTCGGGATCGCGTGGGCGCCTATCTCATCGAAGGGACTGAGCTGCTTGAAGTAGCTGATCTCAGCACGCTTCGCGCGCGCATCTACGTTTCCGAGTACGACATGCACAAGGTACGCGCGGGGGCGCCGGCAAAGCTACAGGTCGAAGGCGTTCAGAGGACCTGGCAGTCCCGCGCCGCAGCCATCACCCCGGTTTCGCAAGCGAGCGACGCAACGCTGATCGATCAGACAAAGTTCAAAGGGCTTCACCCGCCACAGTTTTATCTGGTCGAGCTGCTGGTGTCAGATGCGGACACTAGATTAAGGCCGGGCATGACAGGCGTGGCTCGGGTCTATGGAAAGCGAACGAGTCTGGCAGGATTGGGGCTGGAAACGCTGCGAATCGTGCTGGGGCGGAAAATCTGGTGACCAAACGTATGATAAAAGAGAAAAGCGAGGAGAGCTGGCTGGGCGTCGCCCTCCTCGCCTTTACCTCTTGAAGAATCTGTACGGCAACAGCGATCTAGGCGAGTGACTTTGCGGTGCTCTTGAACGAACTCTTTGCAGTCGCCTTCAACGTGGCCTTGGTGGTGGACTTCAGCGTGGCCTTCAGGGTAGCCTTCGTGGTTGGCATGCGCATTGAGGAAACTTTTGCACCCTTTGCGTCGGTGTCGTGCGCGCTGGCGAGATTGGCCTTCTTCGCCATCTTCAAGGTGCTGATCAAGGACTTTTTCTGTATGGACATGTGGACTCCCCGCTCTTAAATTTTTGTCTTTCCTTCAGACACACTAGCTATATGCAGCGCACGTGCCAATCTTTTCCGCGGCTCGCGCGAACCTCCGAAGAACGCAAAATCAATCACTTACGGGAAATTGCAGCGCACTCTGCCGTACAGAGGTGGGTAAGCAGGTTAAAAATTAATCCATCTGGTTAAAAATTAACTCAAGGCAGGTTAATTTTCAACCTTCACACCTTCAGTTTCCGGCACAAGTATTTCATCCGTTGCCCGTCCAGCCGCAGCAGCGTCGCCGCAGCCGATTTCTTACCGCCCGTGCGGCGCAGTGCTGCGGTCAGGTAGGCGATTTCGATCCGTTCCATTTCGGCATCGAAATCCACGCCGTCCTCCGGAATCAGGATTGCCTCCTGGCCACTCGCGCTGTGTTGCAGCAGGTTTTGCGGCAGGTGTTCGGCGGTAATATTCGGGCCGCTGACCATCACTACCAGCCGCTGGATCACGTTTTCGAGCTCCCGCACATTTCCCGGCCACGGATATTCTTCGAGAATTTCCAGGACTTCCGGCTGCACCGTCTTAAGCGGCTTCTTGGACGCCGCGCAATAATTCCTCAGGAAATGATCCACGAGCAGTGCCAGGTCGCCATCTCGCTCGCGCAGGGGCGGCACCGCGACAGGCACTACGTTGATACGGTAGTACAGATCCTCACGAAACTGCCCCTTGCGGACCAGATCTTCAAGGTCATCATTCGTGGCGCAGATTAAGCGGAAATCGATCTTCTTCGAAGACCGTCCACCCACCCGCTGCACGGTACGCTCCTGCAGGACGCGCAGCAGCTTGCTTTGCAATGAAGGATTTCACGTTGTGATCTCGTCGAGGAAAAGTGTTCCGTTTTGCGCGGATTCGATCAACCCTGCGCGTGCGGTGTCTGCCCCGGTAAATGCTCCCTTCTCGTACCCGAAAAGCTCCGACTCGATCAGCGATTCGGGTAATGCGGAGCAGTTCAGGCAAATGTAAGGCTGATTCGCGCGGTCGCTTGACTCCACGATAGCGCTGGCGATCAGCTCTTTGCCGGTTCCGCTTTCGCCGCGCAGCATAACCGTTGTGTTGCTGTCCGCGACGGCCTGAATCGTCTGGTAAAGCTTTTGCATTGCGTTGCTTGCGCCGATCAGCGAACAAAACGCGGATTTGTTCTCCAATTGCCGAACGACGCGGCGGCCTTCCAGTTCGCGCGCGCGCTTCTCGATCGCGCGTGCGAGCAGGCTCTGCAACTCCTCGTAGTTAACCGGCGACACCACGAACTCATCGGCGCCCGCCTGGCTGGCGCGAAGAGGAATGCTATGTTCGCGCGAGCGGGTCATCGCGACGAGAACAATGTCGTCACGAATCGCGCGGATCTCTTGCAGCACCTCCACACCGTCGCGCGCGCCTTCGCCGACGCTGTCCAGGTCAAACAGAATCGATTGAATGCCGGGATCTTCCACGGCCTCTTTGATGGCTTGTTCTGTATCCGCGAGAGTCGCGCGGAAGGTCGGCATCAGTCCGCGGCGCATCTCGGGAAAAGCCCCAGGCTCAGCAATCACCACTGCCACAGAATAGACTTCGCCTTGGGCCGCATTCAGTTCGGTAGGCATGTGCAGAGACGCGCGATTATAAAGGAACGGTTTTCGCGTGCAAAGCGATTCCGCTGGTTACGCCACATCATTAACGAGATTCAAAATGCGTGCCGGCTAGTTCGTCCGCAAATATTCCTGACGCTGCAAGGCGATGGGCACGTTGCCGTTGTTCCACAGGGAATCGTGGAATTTTCTCAGGCTGAATGTTTCGCCTTGCAGCCTTCGCGCATCGGCCAGGAATCTCAGGATTTGAATTTTTCCGATTTGGTAAGAAATTGCCTGCCCAGGGGCGGTGGCAAAACCAATCGCTTCAGAACGCGCAGTCTGGCGATCCATCGGCACTTTGCTTTCGAGGTATTCAGCCGCCTGTTCGAGCGTGAATTGCCCGAGTGCCAGCTTCACGTCTACTTCCACGCGTAGCGCCCTCAAACGCATGAAATGATAGATGATTTCGCGCGTATGCGGGCTATCGTCAAATAGCCCGGCTTGCAACATCATCTCCTCTGCATAGAAGCCTATTCCCTCGTTCGCGCCGGAATCGTAATAGTGACGCCGGATGGGGTCGGGAGTCTGCCACGAGACAGCCAGCTGAAAATAATGGCCAGGAACTCCCTCGTGGACCGTAATCGGACGAGGATCCTGCGCGGTTGCCAGCCAGAAGAATCCCGTCTTTTCCGACGGCGGAATCACATAGCGCACGCAATTCTCGCTGAGCCGCGATGGTCCGGTGAAGTCATCGGTCTCGCCGAATGAACTTACGGCGCGAAGATATGCCGGCATCGGACGAAGCATATAGTGCTGGACGCCTTGCGGAACGGACAGAATGTCATGTGCTTCAAGAAAATCACGAATGGAGACTTCATCCGCCGCGGCTTTGTGAATCCACGTTTCCGTGTCTTGGAAGATCCGCAGGGGCGGCACGTTCCGGTTTCGATTTTCCTCGTACGCCTCAAACGCAACGCTTCGCGCCCACTCCTGATTGCTCATTTCCAGCAGCTGCTCTGGCGTGTACGGCAGTAGCGCCACATTTTTCAGAAAGAAAACGTAAGCTTCACGCGCAAGCGCGGTCTCTTGCGGGAGTTCGGGCAACTGCTTTTGCAACCATGACCGGTACTGTTTGAGTGCTGTCACAGCGGCCAGAATTGCCTCATTCAGTTCCTCGCGTTTCAGTGTGGTCACAGGCGCAAGCGACGCAGTCATGCCGATCAGTTTTCCGTCTACGCCGTCGAGGGCATCGATCGCCACTTTGGCAAAAGGAGCAGGCGGATTTTCAAGATTCTCTTCGCCCACTTTCACAAAATCAGGAATGTTGCGGATTCGCGTCAACAACTCGTCGCTGCGCTTTTTGTCGAATGGCGACGGCACAACCAGTGCCTCCACGATCGCCGTAAGGCTCTGCTCGACATAAAAATTGGGATCGCGCTTCCACCTCGGATTGATGTCCAGCTCAGAGCGAACCCTCGCCAGCGCCGAGCCTATAAGGCGGTAATCTGTTTGTTGTTGCGCCGGTGCGCCTGCAATATCAAGCCGCTTCCAACGGCCGTCAAACTGTGCGAGCGCTTCTCGTTGTTTTTGGATTTCGGCGTGTGACCAGTCCCGCTTCCCGCCCGGGCGCTCGATACGAGGAATGTCATCCGGCGAATAAGGCTGCGTGGCCGCGCGCCACGTCCAGAAGTCCGCTGCAAGTTTTTCAAGCGAATCGTTCGCCGAATTTGCGGCCTGCACCATAACCGCGCAAGGAAAATGCAGCAAAAGTATGAGTAGCGGGCCGGGCCAAAAGCTCTTCATCGCGGCTCCTCTTTGTGCGCAAAGATCTGTGAACATCCGGAAGCGCGCAGTTTGGCAGAGTCGCGCCAGCCTGGAAAGTAAAAACGAAACTTAGTTCAGCAGAAAGATTTGCCGTTTACGAAACGCAGCGATGCCATTATTTTGGAGAAGGACCAAAGTTTGGCCCGGCAAGGACGATCATGATTGCAGAAAATCAATCCGCGCAAAAAAGCATCTTCAAGAATCCATTCGTGTATTCCTCTCTGCTGGTCCTCATCGTCGCCGTGTACGTCGGATGGATTATTTTTTCCCGGCATCAGGACACGCGCGCCTACGACAAGCGCGCGGCGGACGCGCAGGGGAAAAAACAGCGGGAGCAGGATCAGGCGGCGATCGAACAGCTCGGCGGCAGTCAACTCGCGATTCAGATGTTGTATGCCCCACCCAGGATTCACCGCGGCGAAACCGCGCAAGTTTGCTTCGGCGTCGCCAACGCCAGGACCGTCACGCTCGAGCCGCAGAATAGCCAAGTCTGGCCGTCGCACAACCTGTGCGTGGAGGTAAGGCCCGCTAAAACAACCACTTACACGCTTACCGCTACAGGCGCCGACGGCCAGAGCGTCTCCCAGGAGGTGACTGTCGAAGTGCACTGAACTCGCCAAAACGGCGCTTGTTCCGGCAATTTCATCGCATCTATAATTGGTACTGCGCGGGGGCGGCAGACGGACCTTCCAAAATCCCTCCCCCGCGAATCTTTTTTGGTGAAGGCGCATGTCCGACCCTATCGCGAAGATCAAAAAGAAACTGCAGGACGAAATAGACCAGCTCGATCACGAGCTGAACGTGGATCTGCCCAAAGAAATTGCCATCGCCCGCGCCCACGGCGATCTTTCGGAAAACGCGGAGTATAAATACGCCAAATAACGGCAAAGCTTCGTCAACGCGCGTATTGCTCAACTGAAAAAGCGCATGGGCGATCTGGGTATGCTCAACCTCACCAATATCCCCACGGACCGCTCGGGATTTGGCTCAAAGATCGTGGTCATCGATACTCAGAAGGACGTTCGCATCGAGTACAAGCTCGTCAGCAGCGAAGAAGCCGATGCCGAAAAAGGCTTCATCTCCACCACTTCCCCGATTGGAAGAGCGCTTCTAAATCGCAAAGTCGGCGACGAAGTCCAGGTCACTACGCCAGCCGGCAGCAAAGAGTTCGAAGTCGTCGAACTTCTTACCATCCACCAGCTCGAGTAACCAAACCAGCCATCCAGCCGTTCCATCAATTGGAGCATCTCACGTTTTAGTGAGGCAGCATGATGTGGGGCCCCGGGTCCGCGCTTGGCTTGCTCGCAATTCTTGGGTACGCACTGTTCGTGAGCGGAGCCATCTTGCTGTGGGCAAACCGCCTCGACGTTCCAACGTGGGTGAATGATGAGCTCGGAGCCGTCCGGCGCAGCGTCATTCGCCATGCCGTATCGGGAACATCTCACGGTCTACGGGAAGAGCTCACCTACAAGGCATGCCCTACCAATTTCAGCCGCACTCTCGCCCGACCGTTGCGGCGCCGCATCAATCGTGGAGCGATTTTGTTGGCGATTGGCCCGCTTCTATGCCTGCTAGACTTTCTGATGTAGCTTGGTTCCCCGCTTCTGCACCACCCACCGCTGCTTTACAATTCCTTCCGCGATGAAACCCTCATTGATTGTCCATGGTGGTGCCTGGGATATTCCCAATGAAGCCGTTCGAGCCTGCAACGAAGGCTGCCGCAACGCTCTTGGTGCTGGCTGGAGCATCCTCGCTTCGGGCGGCTCTGCTCTTGAAGCCGTCGAAGCTGCCGTGATTGCCCTGGAAGACGATCCTGTGTTTGACGCTGGCTTCGGCTCTCATCTCAATGCCGACGGCAAGGTGGAGTGCGACGCCATCGTGATGGATGGAGCCACGCTTCGCGCCGGCGCGGCTGCCGGTTTGCAGCGCTTGAAAAATCCCATTCGCCTCGCACGAAAGATCCTGGAAGAATGCCCGCACATGATGCTCGCTGGCGAAGGTGCGGAACGCTTCGCAAACGCTTCAAGTCTCGTGCTCTGCAAGCCCGAAGAACTCGTCAGTGAAGCAGAGTGGGAGGCGTTTCGTCGCTGCAGTAAGGACGAGCATGCCGCGATTCACCACCGCGGACACGAGCAAGGCACGGTTGGTGCGGTTGCGCTCGACCGCGAAGGCCGTCTCTTCGCGGCCACTTCCACCGGCGGAACGTGTTGCAAACTTCCCGGCCGTGTCGGTGATTCTCCGCTGATCGGCTGCGGTTGCTATGCCGATTCACAGGCAGGCGGCGTTTCCTGTACGGGTTACGGCGAAGCCATCATGAAAGTCGTCATGGCCAAAACCGCCGTTGATTTTCTCCGCCGCGATTCATCGAACGAAGAAGAGAAGCGCGCAGTTGCGCAGCAGGCCGTCCAGAACGCCGTCCAACTTCTGGCCGAACGTGGAAGAGGCACCGGCGGGCTGATTCTTCTTGATCGTTCCGGAACTCCTGCATTCGCGTTCAATACGCCCCGCATGGCATATGGATTCGTAAACCCGGACGGCTCGTTCGTTACCGCCGTCTGAGGCTCATGTTCAATCGGTCTTTCTGCCGCGTCCTTTACGGCGGTGGTATA
>QHYO01000209.1 GCA_003224135.1 Acidobacteriota bacterium
CAAACGCAGCAGCAAGATGGAGAAAAAGCACGGCAGTGAAAACGGTCATTGTAAACCTCGGTCGCGAAGAGTCGGGCGTACCCAGAAGTGAATACGTTTCAGACCGAACGATAATTTCACGAATTCCGGCAGCTTGCGTGCTGTAGGGATCTTTCGTTAGCGACGCTTTCGTTGAAAATCGTGCATGAAGCTGGTCAGTGCTTCGACGGCGGCCGGCTCAACCGCATTGTAAAGAGAAACGCGCATGCCTCCGACAGAGCGATGGCCGGGCGTACCGACCAGCGCCGCAGCGGCTGCCTGCTTGCCAAATTCCTTCTCGGCGGCTTCGTCGGGATTTGTCGCAGCAGATTGGCCATTCCTACCCGCAACGCGAAACACCACATTCATCAACGACCGTGAGTCCCGTTCGACCGGGCAATGATAAAAGCCGCTGCTCGAATCAATCGTGTCGTAAAGGAGCTTGGCCTTCGCCTCATTGCGCTTCTGTATTCCCGTCAATCCACCATGCGATTCGATCCATTCCGTCATCAATCCAACGATGTAGATCGCGAACGTCGGCGGCGTGTGATACAGCGATTTTTCCTTGATGTGCGTGCGGTATTGAAAAATGGTTGGAAGGTTTTTGTCGGCGCGTTCGGCAAGATCTTTGCGGACAATCACAACGGTTACGCCCGAAGGCCCGAGATTCTTTTGTGCGCCTGCAAAAATCAATCCGAATTTCTTTACGTCGAGAGGACGCGATGCGATGTCCGAAGACATGTCAGCGACGATCGGCACTTCGGCAGTGTCCGGAATTGCCTGGTACTGGGTGCCCTCAATCGTATTGTTGGTGCACAGATGCACGTAGGAAGCATCCGGAGAGAGCGAGATTTCATCCTTGCGTGGAACGCGTGTAAACTTCACCGGCTCAGTGGTTGCCGCGATACGATGCGCGATGCCTTTTTTTAATTCCGTAAGAGCTTTTGCCGTCCACGTACCGGTATGGAGCAGATCAACCGGTTTGCCGGGAAGGCAGAGGTTCATCGGCGCCAGGGTGAATTGCGTGCTGCCTCCGCCTTGCAAGAAAATAACAGCGTAGTCATCGGGAATCGCGAGATGTTTCCGCAGACCCGCTTCGGCTGCGGCGTTGATGCTTTCAAATTCCGGCGAGCGGTGGCTCATTTCCATCACGGACATGCCGGAACCGCGCCAATCGAGCAATTCTTCGCGAATGCGCTCGAGCACGGAAAGTGGCAGCGCACTGGGGCCTGCGTTGAAATTGAAAACGCGATTCACCGACGTTAGAGATGCACTGAATGAAGACACGATCTGGAATTCCTCTCTGTGGCGGCGAGTATTTGTATCGAATGCGGGCCGCACCCTCGCCGGGGCACACCAGAATATCATGGCACGCTGTGCTGGGGAGCATTCCGCTAACGGTTGCGACGGAGCTGGAGTAAAATCGCGGCGGGAGAAGCAACCGCCATGAACCGACGCGAATGGGTGAAAAAGGGAGGAGCCGCCGCAGCCGGCGTGCTGACAGGTCCCTATGTGGAGAAATTTTCCTGGATGGAGACGAAACTGGACTGCGCGTTCCAACTTTCGGTGATCACGGACGAAATAACGCAGGATTTCGGACATGCGGTGGAGGTCGCCTCGAAAGAGTTTGGAGTTGGATTGGTTGAGTTGCGGGGACTGTGGAACTAGAACATTGTCGCGCTGGATGAAAAGGAAGTGGCGGAAGCGCGAAAGCTGCTCGCGCAACACGACTTGAAAGTCACGGATATAGCGAGTCCCCTTTTCAAAGTAGATTGGCCTGGCGCGCCGAAATCGAAATATAGCCCGAAGGGTACGTCGTACGGCGCAAGTTTCTCGTTCGCGCAGCAAGATGAAGTTCTAGAGCGGGCAACTGCGATGGCGAAGAGTTTTGGAACGAACAAAGTGCGGATGTTCGATTTTTGGCGCCTTGAGGACGACCAGCCTTACCGTAAGGACATGGACGGAAAATTGCGCGAATTTTCCGATAAAGCGGCCGCAAAGAACATCGTGCTGATTCTCGAAAACGAATACGAGTGCAACACAGCAACCGGTCCCGAAGCTGCGCGGACACTTTCCGCCGTAAAAAATAAGAATTTCTTCCTTAACTGGGATCCCGGCAACGCCGCACGCCTGGGCGACAAAGCCTTTCCCGAAGGTTACGCGCTGCTGCCCAAAGAGCGCATCGGGCACATGCATCTGAAAGATGTGAAGCGAAACGCGGATGGAACTTACGACTGGGAATGCATGGGCCGCGGGATTATCGACTATGAGGCGCAATTCCGCGCGATGCTTCGCGACGGTTACAGCGGCACGATGAGTCTGGAGACGCACTGGAACGGTGCGGGAAATATGGAGGAGTCGTCGCGGCAAAGCATGGCCGGCACAAAAGCACTCTTGCGTAAGGCGGGAGCGTTGAAATGAGCGGCAAAGAAAATAGCGAGAATGAAATGCGCTTGGATACGAGTTCGCGGCGGTCGTTCCTGAAGAGTGCCGGAGCGGGACTCGTTCTGAATTCGAGTGCGGCGAGCTACGCGCGGATTCTGGGAGCAAACGACCGCGTGCGTGTGGGCGTGATCGGATTTTCCGAACGATTTCGCGACGCCTTGCTGCCGGCATTTCAGCAACATGCGGCCACGCTGAACTTTGCATTCAGCGCGCTCAGTGATATTTGGAAATTGCGACGAGACGATGGCATTGCGCATCTCAGCAAAGCTACGGGAAAAGAGATCGCCGGCGCTCGCAACAATGCCGAACTTCTTGCGCGGCAGGACGTGGACGCGGTGATGATCGCCACCGCGGATTTTCAGCATGCGCAACACGGCGTTGCCGCTGTCCGCGCAGGCAAAGACGCGTACATTGAGAAGCCCCTGGCAAACACCATGAGCGACGCTCAGGACATCCGCCGTGCGGTCGAGGAAACCGGAAAGATCGTGCAGATCGGAACGCAACGGCGCAGCGCGGCAAACTATCAGCGCGCGAAGGAATTCATCGCGTCCGGCGAATTCGGCGATATCGTGAATGTGGAAATGACGTGGAACGTGAACCAGCCGGGGCGCTGGCGGCGTCCGGCGCTCGTCGAAAAACTGAGAGAAGCAGACACGGACTGGAAGCTGTTTGTCGGAAATCGTCCGTTCGAAAAATTCGATCCGCGCAAATACGTCGAGTTCCGTTTGTTCTGGCCATACTCATCTGGAATTCCGGACCAATGGATGGTTCATCAGATTGATACGGTGCACTGGTTTTCCGGATTGCCGCGGCCGCGCAGTGTGGTCGCGAATGGCGGAATCTATCTCTGGAAAGACGGGCGAAAGAACTGGGACACCATGACAGCGGTATTTGACTATGGCCCGCTTGACGATTCGTCGAAGGGATTTCAGGTGGTGTATTCCTCGCGGCAAACGAATTCGGCCGGCGATGTGAAGGAGCTTTATCGATCGAATGCCGGAACGCTCGATCTCGATAAAAACGTCATCAGCGGCGATGGCGGGCTCGAGGAATCCTACGCAAAAGCGATGGGCATGAAAGCGACCCGGTTGCCTACACGCGCCCTGGTTGAAAAATCAGGGGGAGTGGAAAGTGGCGCGCATGCCGGCGTGGACGAAGCAACGAGCGCGAACGTTCGCAACTGGATGGAATGTGTGCGAAGCCGGAAAAAAACAAACGCGCATATTGACGCAGGCTACAGCCACGCCGTGGCGCTGTGCATGACGATTGCGGCAATCCAGTCCGGAGATCGCGTTACGTTTGACGACGCGAAACAGCAGGTACTGGCCGGCGGCGCTCCCTGGCCCCGCGGCTAGGCGCGAGTAAACTCAGCGAAGCATCCCGGCTCGGCCGGTTACAGCGCCAGCTTCAGTCCAGCTCTCCCAGACTCCACATGCGTTGTTTTGATTTCGCGGCGCCGCGGCCGCTCTTCGAGCGTTCCGCTCCGCCCACGGCCACGATCGCGTGATCACGCTCGCGATACATGCAACGAGAGCCCGCTGCATCTTCAAGCGCGTTGATCGGCAGAAGTCCTTCGACGAAGACCTCGAATAACTCCACAAAACAGCCGTACTTTTGCACGGAGATAATCAGTCCCTGGTATTCGTCGCCGAG
>QHYO01000210.1:0-315 GCA_003224135.1 Acidobacteriota bacterium
CTGGCGCCCGTGGCCGTAAGAATCGGGGCTTCCTGCTCTTGCAGGCGCAGGAACTCGGCCGTGTTTTACGGCGATTTCTCGACGATGCAAATCCTCGACGCCAAGTGTGTAACCGAAAGCCTTGGCCATCTCTTCAAATTCAAGAACTTTTCGTGCGTCGGGTTTTTCGTGAACGCGATGCAGCGTTGCGAGGCCACGGCGAAGCAGATAAGCAGCCACGGCGCGGTTGGCCGCGAGCATAAACTCTTCGATCAGGCGATGCGCGATATTGCGTTCACTGCGCGTGATGTTGGTCATCTTTTGTTCTGCGTCAAA
>QHYO01000210.1:423-5170 GCA_003224135.1 Acidobacteriota bacterium
CACTGGCCTCCGCGTCGCCTTCCAGCACTTTGTTGACGTTGGTGTATGTCATGCGCTCCGCCGAACGAATGACGCCTGCGGTCATTCTGGAGTCGCGCATACGCCCGCTCGCATCGAACTCCATCAGACAACTCATCACCAGACGATCCTCACGCGGATTCAGCGAGCAGATGCCGTTCGAAAGTGATTCCGGCAGCATCGGAACTGCGCGGTCGATGAAATAGACCGAGGTTCCGCGCAGACGCGCTTCGTTATCGAGCGCAGTCTTGGTGCGGACGTAGTGCGCAACATCCGCGATGTGCACTTCGAGATGCCAGCCACCATCTCCCCTACGCTCGACGTAGACCGCGTCGTCAAAGTCACGCGCTGTTTCTCCGTCAATCGTCACGATCGGTAACTTGCGGAAATCCTCGCGGCCTTCGAAATCCGTTTCGTGAACCGGTTTCGCGCGACTCGACGCTTCCTCGAGAACGTTCTCGGAAAATTCGTGCGGCAGGTGATGCTTGCGAATAATAATTTCCGTGTCGACGCCGAGTTCGCCGGGCTTGCCCAAAATTTCGATCACCCGCCCGACGGGAGCGACGCCTCCCTTTGGGAAACGCAACAACTCCACGTTCACCACGGCGCCATCAAGCTCTTCGATCCTGCCAAGGCGCCGCGCACGCGCAGCGTCCTTTGCATCACCCAGGCCCAATTTTTTCCTTAGTGGCGCGGTGAGTTCGTCGCCGGGCGGAATTTCCACCTGGTGCTGGATGCGCGTGTCATAGGGAAGGACGGCGTTCCCGCGCGGCCCATAACGAAAAAGACCAACGACCGTCGGGTGCGCCCGGTCGAGAATGCGCGTGATGCGCCCTTCGGCGCGCTGACCCGCCGGTCCTGGACTAACCCGTCCGAGTTCAATCTGGACGTGATCGCCGTGCATGGCGTCGCCTACTGCGTCGCGTGGGATAAAGACATCCCGGTCAAGCTGCGGCAGTGGGTCGTCCGGAACCACGAAACCGTAGCCGTCCTGATGGAGGATGAGGCGGCCTGAAAGCGAATTCCGCCTGACCAACGGCATGGCCTGGCGCGGTGCTGCTTGCGAACCCTGTCTTTCTAGGGGTTGCCCAGATGTCTTTTCGCGGTCTTGGCGACGATTCGACAGCACGATCCGTCCATCCGTCAGCTCAACTATCGCCTTCCTTTTCTTGAGGTTAGCAACGATCTTAACCAGGACGCGCTGCTCGGACTTGCGAACTCTAAGGCCACGCTGGATGTCGGAAAGGGTAGCTCCTTCTGGTTTAAGCTGTAGAAAACGCAAGATGTTATCGATACTCAGCGAGGCGGCCCGGCTCATTTGGCCTCTTTCATGGCGGTCTTTTGAAGACCCATAAGGATTTCATCAGGATTTTAGACATTTTTACAAATTCACCGAAACCTTTTTCGCACTTTTGTTGTTTAATAGCTAGGCCAACACACGACCGGCTGACCACCCTCCGTCAAGTCAGCCGGATTCCCCGAAAGGGGAAAGAGGGAGGCGGGAAGACCTGGCCCGCCTCCTTTTCATTTCCAAACGTTCACGTCCAAGCGCGAATTCGCTCGGCTTTATCAAGCGGCCCCGCTTGAAATTCATTCACCGGAATGACGCTAACCGCATACTACAATGCTGAACACGGGTGAGCTGATCCGCTCGTCCGTCATCGCAAGCAACAAACATGACGTCCACGAAAAGAGGCCTGCGAACGCATGGCGGAGAGAATACTGGTCACCGGCGGTGCGGGATATATCGGAAGCGTGGTTGTCGCGCAATTGCTCGCTCGCGGTTACGAGCCGCTTGTTTTCGATGACCTCTCGAACGGTCACCGGACTGCGCTGCCCGCCGCCGCGAAATTAATTGTCGGCGACATCGCCGACCGCGCGACTCTCGATCGCGTTTTTTCCGAATACCGGCCGCAGGCCGTCATGCATTTTGCCGCCTTCATTGAAGCCGGCGAATCCATGCGGCATCCCGAAAAATTTTTCCGCAACAACACGGCAAATGCTTTGACGCTGCTCGAAGTGCTCCTCGCGCACAACGTGAAGCGCTTCGTGTTTTCCTCAACAGCCGCTCTGTATGGCACGCCAGAGAAAACTCCGATTGAAGAAAGCGCTAGGCTCGAGCCGACCAACGCTTACGGTGAATCGAAGTTGCTGGTCGAGCAGATGCTCGACTGGCTACACCGAATTCACGGTTTGCGCTACGCGTGCTTGCGTTATTTCAACGCGGCGGGCGCTGCCGGCGAGCAAGGTGAAGACCATCATCCGGAGTCGCACTTGATTCCGATTGCCTTAGAAGTCGCTCTGGGCGAGCGGAAGGAGGTGGCAATTTTTGGAACGGACTACCCCACCCCCGATGGCACCTGCGTGCGCGATTATGTTCACGTGAGCGATCTAGCGGCTGCGCACCTGCTGGTCCTCGAAGCATTGAAAGAGAAAGAGCGGCTGATTTACAACCTTGGGAACGGACAAGGGTTCAGCGTTCGCGAAGTAATTGAAACCGTCCGCAAAGTTACCGGCCACGCGATTCCGGCACGGGAATCGCCGCGCCGTCCTGGCGATCCGGCGGTGCTCGTAGCGAGCTCGGAAAAGATAAAACGGGAACTTGGCTGGAATCCCAAGTACGCGGACCTGGAAACCATCGTTCGCAGCGCATGGGAATGGCGCAAAGCCCATCGAAACGGTTACAACTGAAAGCCTGAGCGGGCGGATCTTTCCGCGCTGAATCCATTCTAGAAGCCCCGATAGAAGCAGGTTGACAAAAAGCAATGCCGGGTGCGACAGTTCCGGGCGTACGTGTGTGAACGGCTCCGTAAACGATTACACTTGGCATTTTCGCGCTTTTTTCGAGGTAGCATGCCGCGCCTTTTGCGCCTTGTTCCACTTTTTTTGATTGGCTCGCTCCCGATCGCTCCTTCCTCCGGCGCGCAGTGGAATGCCTTGAACCCCGTGGAGTCGTTCGACAAAGACTCCGACGGGGCGACAATTTTTCTTAAAAAAGGCGCGCTTCGATTTCACGTCTGCACTAATTCGATGGTGCGTGTGCTGTTTTCGCCGGAACGCGAATTTCCGAAGGTGCTGGATTACGTAGTCATCAAATCCATATGGCCGCAGACACCTTTCGAGCTCACGGAGACAGCCGAGGCAATTTCGCTGACTACGGCGAAACTTAAGTTGGTGGTGACAAAAAAAGACAGCGTCGTTGTTTTTTACGATTCCGCCGGAAAAAAACTCGCGCAAGAAAACGACCGGACGCTCGCGGCTGCCGAAGTCAACGGCGAAAAAACGTACCACCTCGAGCGATTCACGAATATGTGGGACACCCAAGAAGCGTTCTACGGCCTTGGCCAGCATCAAGGCGGGGTGTGGAACTGGCGCGGTGAGTCGGTCGACATCGGCCAGGACAACACGAATATCTCCTTGCCGCTTCTGCTCTCCAGCAACGGCTATGGTATTTTTTGGAACAATCCGTCCCGCAGCCGGTTCAACAACCGTTTCGTTCATGCATTTTTCATCAGCTCCGAAGTGGCCGATCAGATGGACTATTACTTCATCTATGGCCCCGAGTTCGACCACATCATTTCTGCCTATCGAGAATTGACCGGAGCGGCGCCGCTTTTCGGCAAATGGGCGTATGGCTATTGGCAATGCAAGAATCGCTACGACTCCCAGGCGGAAATTCTATCCATCGCGAAGCGCTACCGCAGGGAACACATTCCGCTCGACAACATTGTCCAGGACTGGTTCTGGTGGAACACGATGGGCGAACCGGTCTGGAACAAGAACTATCCCGATCCCAAAACAATGGTCGATGAGCTTCACAAAGAGAACGTTCACCTGATGGTTTCTGTATGGCCATTCTTCCGTCCGGGCTCGCAGGTGTACGACGACATGGCCCAAAAAGGTTTTTTCATCGACAAGACGAAGGTTGCGGGTTTTCATCCCGCAGGCATGGCGCTTTACGACGCGTTCAATCCCGAAGCGCGCAAGTATTACTGGAACCTGATGGACAACGCGCTTTTCAAGATCGGCGTGGATGCCTGGTGGCTGGACACCACCGAGCCAGAAACGGAGGGCCGCGAAGCATCGATTCTGCTGCAGAACAAAACCGGCGTAGGCAGCGGCGCACGATACGCCAATCTTTTCCCGCTCATGACCACTTCCGCCGTTTATCAAGGGCAGCGGGCGCAAAGCGATGGGAAGCGTGTGTTCATCTTGTCGCGTTCGGCATTTGCGGGAGCGCAGCGCAACGCCGCTGCCGTCTGGTCGGGCGACGTTGATCCCAACTGGGAAACCTTTCGCCGCCAGATCCCTGCCGGACTAAATTACTCGCTCTCCGGCAACCCCTACTGGACCACCGACATCGGAGGCTTCGTCGTCGCGAATCCGGATGATCCCGCCTATCGCGAGCTGTATCTGCGCTGGTTTGAGTTCGGCGTTTTCAATCCGATTTTTCGCGCTCACGGCACGCGCACCACGAACCAGAACGAAATCTGGTCTTATGGCACGGAAATGCAAACGATCTTGACTCGCTACGACCGGCTGCGTTACCGCCTGCTGCCGTACATCTATGCCGTAACGTGGAAAACGACCAGCGAAAATTACACGCCGATGCGCGCGCTGGTGATGGATTTTCGGAACGATCCGCGCGTGTGGAATATCGGCGACCAATTTCTCTTCGGGCCGTCGCTGCTCGTCAATCCCGTCACCGAACCTGGCGCAACTTCGCGTC
>QHYO01000210.1:5482-7841 GCA_003224135.1 Acidobacteriota bacterium
TACAACGGCATGCCAGATACTCTTACATTCCGCGTCGTGTTCGTCAGCAAAGAGCACGGCACGGGGGTTGAAGAAACACGAAGCCCGGAATCAACATTTAGCTACGACGGAGGTCCGCACGAAATAGCGCGGCGGAGGAACGAAGCGCAGCCGCGGAATTGAGCCGTCGATGAGCTGCCGGTTCCATGTTCCCTGAGTCTGGCGTGGCGCTTGTCACACCAGCACGACAGGAAAACCGTATTTGCGACGTGAAGCATAGTAATCTTTCCGGGAACTTTTGCGTCGCGCAATGTCGAGGAGGACGAAGATATGAACGGCACGATGGAATTTCGCTGTGTGGCGCTGTTTGTGTTTCTTGCCATGATTTTGATTCCGGGGAGATTGCGCGCGGAGAGCAGCGAATCCGTCAAGCCTGACAACGTGCAGAAAACCTCGTTCGGCAAATTGCCCGACGGAACCGAGATCGAGCAGTACACGCTGAAGAACGCGAAAGGCGGCGTCGCGAAGATCATCACGTATGGCGCAACACTCACTGAATTGTGGATACCGGACAAATCCGGCAAGAGTGCTGACGTCGTGCTCGGCTTTGACAAGCTGGACGGCTATCTCGGTGACCAACCTTACTTCGGCGCCACGATCGGCCGTTACGGCAATCGCATCGCGAAGGGAAAGTTCACGCTTGATGGCAAGGAATACTCGCTGTTTCTGAACAACGGGCCGAACTCCCTGCACGGCGGCAAAGTTGGCTTCAATCGAAAAGTATGGAAGGCGGAACCCGTCAAAGTGGCGCACGGGGCGGCCGTGAAATTTACCTACGTCAGCGTGGACGGCGAAGAAGGGTATCCCGGCACGCTGACTACGCATGTTACCTACGAGCTGACTGACGAAAACGCCGTCAAGGTTTCCTACCACGCCTCCACTGACAAGCCCACTGTCGCCAACCTGACGAATCACAGCTATTTCAATTTGTCCGGCGCGGGCAGCGGCGACATTCTTAAGAACGTGTTGCAGCTCGACGCCGATCGTTACACTCCGGTGGACGATACGCTGATTCCCACGGGCGAGCTGAAGCCCGTCGAAGGCACGCCCTTCGATTTTCGCAAGCCGACGGCGATCGGCGCGCGCAACTCACAAATTCCAGGCATTGCCGGCTACGATCACAACTTCGTCTTGAACGGCACAGCCGGAAAGCTCCGCAAAATTGGCGAGTTGTCCGATCCCACCTCAGGACGCGAAATGGAAATCTGGACCACCGAGCCGGGCGTGCAGCTCTACGTCGGCATTGGACTCAACGGCTCGATCAAGGGCCTTGGCGGCGCGTATCAACAGTTCGGAGCGCTGTGCCTCGAAACACAGCATTTTCCGGATTCGCCGAATCATGCGAAGTTTCCATCGACCGTTGTGCGTCCCGGCAAGGACTTTCACTCAGAAACAATTTACAAATTTTCCGCGAAGTAGGCGCTCTCGATCCGGCGCGGATATCTAGTACAAACGGGTTTCAGGCACGACCACCTCACGAGTAGGGAAGGCAACGATGACGGCAATCCTTGCAATGCTGACGACCGAGCGGCTGGTTAAGCTTGCTCCCGTCGATCTTGCGATCGTGGTTTTCTATTTTGTACTGGTGCTTGGAATCGGCTTTTATCTAAAACGGTTCGCGAAGACCGGCGAGGATTTTTTCATGGCCGGCCGCGAAATGACCGCCTGGGTCGCAGGCCTGGCTTTCGTTTCCGCCAATCTCGGCTCGCTCGAACTTCTCGGTTGGGCCGGTTCGGCCTATCAGTACGGAATCCTTGCCGGTCACTGGTATTGGATCGGCGCTATTCCCGCCATGCTGTTCCTCGGCCTGGTGATGATGCCCTTCTATTACATCTCGAAGACCCACTCGGTGCCTGGTTATCTTCAGCTACGCTACGGTACCGCGGCAAGCGGGTTGAGCGCCGTCACTTTCGCCATCATGACCATCCTGATGTCTGGCGTAAACATGTACGCCATGGCTGTGGTGATGAAAGTCGTCCTCGGGTGGAACCTCAACTTCAGCATTTTCGTATCGTCGATCACCGTAGCCATTTATGTGGCAGCAGGCGGCTTGTTTTCTGCGATCTTTAACGAAGTTCTGCAATTTTTTCTGATCTGGTTCGGCGCGCTGCTTATTCCAATTCTCGGTTTGATCGAAACCGGCGGGTGGAAAGGGATGGTCGCGCGAATTCAGCACAACTTCCCCGGCCAGGATTTCACGCATATGTGGAGCAACCTCGGACACTTTCAGGATAATCCGATGGGCATGCACTGGACGGGCATCGTCTTCGGCCTCGGCGCGGTGCAGGCGATGGGTTATTGGACGACCGATTTTCTCGTG
>QHYO01000211.1 GCA_003224135.1 Acidobacteriota bacterium
GCCACGAATTTGGTGTGCCCTACGCGTGCCCACATTGGCTGATTGTGTGAATTTTGCTGGTTCTATTACCACTGAAAACAAACAAGTTGTTTGTTTGCAACACGCATCGAAGTCCGACTCCCACCCCGGGCACCAGTTTTTCTTGTTGAAGATGAATGAGTTGTTGGGCCGCTTCTTTCCGTGTACCTCTGGTGTACCCCACTTTGCAAAAGAACGAGCGGATCGCGACTCCAGGCGTTAGCCAAATCCGCTTCCAGTTGTTCTGTCGCGAGCGCACCCACGTGCGTAATGCTTCTCTGTGATTCTCACGCTTTGGTGGCCTAGCAAAATCGAGACTCGTTCGATGGGAACTCCAGCAAGGAGTAATTCAACAGTGAATGTGTCGCGGAAGCGGTGCGCATGTGAGTTGGAAACGTTTGCGAGTTTGAAGAGTTTGCGCAATCGCGTTTGCCAGCTTCGCACAATGCTTGCATCGACCCGTTCACCTACTTGCGAGACGTCTTTGAACGCACTTGCACCCATCCGGTAGTCAACTCGAGAGTTGCTTCCGGACAAGTGGTTCTCTACACGGGAGGAATTTCAATTCGGAATGGTCTTCAATTCCACTAAGTACATGGCGTTACGTCCATGAACAGCAAGGAGCTGCAGCCGGTGGCCGTCATGGGCCAGCCGCGCGGGCCACCAGTCAAACAATGTTCCAGTCGAATAAAGGAGAAAAATCGGATGTTCCGCGGCGAAAGGAGCGAAATCCTGCACGCCTCCAGGCTCGTACGACTGCCACGCAACCGCGAGCTGGTCGCTGGTATCGTTTCCAGCATAAATCACTGCATTAGCTGGATCCGCCAACGCCATAATCCGCCGCCGAAGCGGGGGTGGGGCGTAGTGCCAGAACTCCAGGTAGAGACCGAAATCGGAAACGACGATAGGCAAATCTTCGTGATGCACGGCCTCGGCAACGCTAGCGAGCGGACTAATCTGCTCGTCTGGCACCACCCGGTCGCGGGGTGATGTCCAAAACCCCAATTCCTGCACTCCAATCGCGAGCAAAACGAACATCGCGGCCACCATGATGCTCTTTGTCCGGCTACGCCCGAGCATATAGCCGATAGCCGCTGCAATTCCCAAGATTCCCGGGAGAAAATACCTGTCGACGAACGGAGCGTGCGTTATCTTCGCCGCGGCGTAGCCGACCAGCGGCAAAACAATAAGACCCAAGACCAATACTCGCTCGGGTAGAGATGCTGATGGCGGTTCTTTTGGGCCTCCCGGTTGCGAATCCCTCGAAGAGAATGTGGCTAGAATTCCGGCAGAAACGGCTCCCACTATGGCGGCGCCCCACGCGGGCAACAGTCCAAGATACCAGGCGTACGTCAACGGCAAGGTACGCAGTGAAAAGGGAGCAAAAAAATGCGCTCCCCAATGCCGCTTCATCCCCATCAGCAGCGACCAGGAGATCCCCAAGGGTATCAGCGACATAAGCAACGCGAGCCACACCCAGAATCGGACTTTCTTTGTCTCATAAACAACTGTCAGTTCAGCAAGAAAGAAGGGGCCGATCGCAAAAACCGCATAATAATGGAGCGAGGATGCAAGGAGCAGGCTTAAAAACATCCCGCTTACCCATAGCGCATTAGGGACGCGCTGATAGCACACGAGAGCGATGGCAATACAGGCCGTCAAAGGAGTGTACGGTCTTGCTTCAGCCGCATAAATAGTGAAGAGCGGAGTCATCAGCAGCAGGGAAGCACAGATCAACGCAGGTGTCGCGCCATTCCGCGTTCTGACAAACACATATAGCAGAGCCAAAGTGCACACGAACCCCAGCACTGGCAGGAGACGGTACCCGATGTGCTCGTCGGGGTTCAGTAACGCCAAGCTTCGTTCGATCAGATAAAAAAGTGGCGGCTGGCCATCCACTCCATGGCTCAACGCTTTCCAGATGGCCGGAAGGTTTGCTTGGCGACAGACGGCATGTGTCAACACTTCGTCAATGCTGAGAGGTCTCATTCTTGCGTAAGCAAGACTCCGTGCCAACGCATAGGCCACCAGCCCCAGTAAACCCCACAGAGTTGCAATTCGAGGCATTCCGTTCCGAGGGGCGGAGCGGAGGTCAGAGACTGGAGTCCGACCGGAGTTTCCCCATGTAGGCACACCGCCTGACGAAATCATCCTGCATACCATCGAGAGAAATGCGCCCTCATCATCATCTCGCACGGGAAAACACGATGGCAGCGTATCATGTCGGTAGTATAGTCAAGGTTTCTCATTGCCTAAAACATTTTTGAGCATTTTCGTGCGTAGTTCGTTGAGAAGTCTTTGTCTCGCAACACGATGCAGGCAGAGTGTAGCTGTTATGAGTGGCACCTTGAAGATGGCGAGATCGGCGCGGTGAAGGTGGTGCGCGAATTCGCGCAAACTTTCGGGACCTAGCGGTGGGAAAGCGAGGAAGAAAATGGCGAAAGCGGTCTTTCTCAACACCTGCGGGTTACCCATCGTTCTCGACAACATGTGGTTCGAGAATTGTTCGGTTCTTGAATTGCGACGTGTTCTACAGCGGCGGTCCGGTCGAAGCGCGCTCCTACCATTTCGAGAACGTGCGCTGGTTCTAACGATCCGGTACGAAATCTTAGTCGTGGCACAAACGGGCGTTAGCCTTACACAGGAAACTCCTTGTTTTTTCCTGTATTCATTCATAAGAGAGGCCTTAGTCTGTGATTGCGGAATCGCCATTCCAGAGCTTGTGATCAGGTGCGTTGCGGAGGGGAATTGTGGCGGACAGTGAAAAGTTTGATCTGGTGATCATCGGTTGCGGACCGGCGGGAGAGAAGGCTGGCGCTCAGGCCGCGTATTTCCGCAAGCGCGTGGCGGTGATTGAGCGGGCGGGAGTTCCGGGTGGAAGCTGCATCAACACGGGAACGGTGCCAAGCAAAACGTTGCGCGAATCGGCGCTGTATTTTTCCGGGCTGGGGCAGCGCGGGCTTTATGGGATCGATTATTCGCTGAAGGAAAATCTGGCCATTCACGATTTCATGCACCACGAGAGGGAAGTGGTGGAGATGGAGCGGCGACGCATCCTGAAAAATCTGGAGTTGCACAAGATTGAGTACGTGCAGGGACGGGCGGCGTTTGAGGATGCGCACACGATTGTCGTTGCCAATAACGGCAGTCCGCGGAGGTTTCGTGGCGAAGTGATTTTGATTGCGACTGGATCGAAGCCACACCGTCCTGCGGAAATTTCTTTCGATGATGTGCACACTTTTGATTCCGATACGTTTTTGCAGATGGAACGCATTCCAAAATCGCTGGCGGTGATTGGCGGCGGTGTAATTGGCTGCGAGTACGGTTCGATTTTCATGGCGCTGGGGGTGAAGGTGACGTTGGTGGATGGGCGCGACAAGCTGCTGCCATTTCTGGATTCGGAGATTTCGGACCGTTTGCGCGACCGCTTGAAGGAATTGGGGATGGAGTTCTGGTTCAACGAGCGTCCCGTGAAAGTGGAGAACTCGGCGAGCGGCGCGACGTTGCACATGAAGAGCGGGAAAAAACTGGAGACGGAGGCGGCGCTGTTTGCAGCAGGCCGGCGCGCGGCGGTGGATGGGTTGGCGCTCGAAAAAGCGGGACTCGCGCTGAATGATCGCGGATACATTCCGGTGGACGCGCATTACCGGACGGACGTGACGAATATTTACGCCGCGGGCGACGTGATCGGATTTCCGGCCTTGGCGTCCACTTCTATGGAACAGGGACGCGTGGCGGTATGCCATGCATTTGGATTTCAGTACAAGCAACGGGTGGCTTCGATGCTGCCCATGGGGATTTACACGATTCCGGAAATTTCTTCGGCGGGCGAGACGGAAGACTCGTGCAAGGAAAAAAAGATTGAGTACTGCGTGGGTCGCGCGAGGTACGAGAACAATGCTCGAGGGCATATCGCGGGAGACACCGCGGGATTGTTGAAGATCGTATTCTCTCCTTCGGACAAGAAACTGCTGGGTGTGAGCATCATCGGAGAAAACGCGACGGAACTGATTCACATCGGGATGATGGCGCTGGACAACGGACTGACGATCAATGAATTCATCGAGCAGGTTTTCAATTACCCGACGCTGAGCGAGATGTACAAATATGCCGCATACGACGGTCTGGGGAATCTGGCCGGGCATAAGTTGAGAGAAGGATGAGGAAGTTCTCGGTAAACAGTTTTCAGAGGGGAGCCATCACATGTTGGCAGTAGCAGCTGACGTGTGCTGAATGTTTGGGACAGGCTAATGCGCGAATTATTGCGAACACTTGGGAGTGGTCATCAATGCTCAAGGAAAACTGCGCGATGTTCAGTGTGAAAATGCTGCCGAGTCTGATCTTGGGATTGTTGGTTGTTGCCGGAGCGGCGGTTGCTGAACCGCAAGCTGGACTTCTCCGGGCGCACACTGCGTTTCACGAAGCCCTCCGCGATGCGGATGCTTCCGCGCTCGATCGGCTGCTGGACCAGCATTTCACGTGGACTCACACCGATGGTCTGGTGCAAAGCAAAGCCGACCTGCTCGCGAAAATTCGGGATGGCAAACTGCGCTACTCCGAGATGAGCACCGACCAGGATACCTTCAACGAATACGCCAAAGCGGCCGTCGTTACGGGCCATTCGGCACGGCGCTACGCCGAAGCAGCAAAGCCCTTCGAATTACGTTACACACTTACTTTTGTGAAAACGGGCCGCGAGTGGAAAGTGGCCGCCTATCACACCACGGTTTTTACGCCCGGCGCCGGTCAGCCGCTGCAGGTCCGCCTCGGCTACCCACGTGACGCCAAGTTGCTGATCCTCAACGCCGATGATCTTGCGGTTTCTCACTCGGAAGACGTGGCCAGTTTTGCCGCACTCGATCAAAAGCTGATTACTTCGGCGACGGTCATGGTGCCCTGCCCGTGGTTCACAGAAGTCGCTGAATATTCGAAGGCGCATCCAGATGCTGATCTCGGTCTACACCTGACTTTTACATCGGAATGGCAAGGCTACCGCTGGGGACCGATTACTTCTCGCGCGCTGGTACGAAGCCTGGTTGGGCCGGATGGCTATTTCTACGCCAGCACCAAGGAGTTTGCAGAACACGCCAAACTCGATGAAGTGGAAATGGAGATTCGCGCGCAGATTGAGCGCGCCAAGTCGATGGGACTTGAGCCTTCGCATCTCGATTCCCACATGCACGCACTCTATGCGAAGCCTGAGCTGTTTGGGGTTTTTCTGAAAGTTGCGCATGAATATAAGCTGCTCATTCGCATGGCGCGCAACGACCAGCCTTTTCAGTCGGTGCTTTCGCTGATGGCGCCCGGCGATCCGGTTCCTGATGCAATTTATTCGCCGGGGGCCGACGTTCCCCCCTCCGGCTGGAGCGACTACTACGTGAACCTGATCAAGAGCCTGCAACCGGGCGTGACCGAAGTCTTCATGCACCTCGCCCATGATGACGTCGAATCGCAAGCCATTATGGTCGATCATCCCGATTGGGGAGCTGCTTGGCGCCAGCGTGAATTCGCGGCCGTGTCGAGTCCGGAGGTCCGCA
>QHYO01000214.1 GCA_003224135.1 Acidobacteriota bacterium
TCGGGCTGGACGCCACATTACACGGAAAGCGGTGCTGACCGCAGCTTTGAGCCGGTGTGCTTCGGGCCGTCCTATATCGCGCCGCGCGGCACGATGAGCTGAAGTTGGCGCCACCATTCGACTCGGCCGAGATCCGCGCAATACTTCTCGATATTGAAGGCACGACGACGCCGATCGATTTTGTCTTCAAGACTCTTTTCCCTTTTGCAAACGCACGCCTGGAGGATTTTCTTCGCAGCCATGTTCAGGACGCCGAGATCGCGGCGTTACTAGAAGAACTTCGCACATCGCACCAGGGTCACCGGGGTGATGTCACGAATGGAGCCCTCGCGTGGGCGGACGGCACAAATGAAGAGAAGATTGCTTCAGCGTCACGGTACGTTCGCTGGCTGATCGCCGGCGACAGTAAAATCACGCCATTGAAAACGCTGCAAGGGAAAATGTGGGAAGAGGGTTTTCGGAACGGCGAATTGAAGGGCGAAGTCTATCCGGATGTTGCACGGGCGTTCGCGCGCTGGAAGGCACAGGGACGGCGAATCGCGATTTTTTCTTCGGGGAGCGTGTTGGCGCAGAAACTTTTGTTTTCGCATTCCACTGCCGGTGACCTTTCGGCTTTTCTTGACGGATATTTCGACACGACGGCCGGATCGAAACGCGAAGGCGAGAGTTATAAGAAAATCGCCAGAGCGATAGGAGTGCAGCCTCAGGGAATCCTGTTCGTATCGGATGTGGGCGAAGAACTTGATGCGGCGCAAGCTGCGGGAATGAAGACGGCCCATTCGTTGCGTCCGGGAATTCCCGCGTTGGAGGATCTGAGGCATCGGGAGATTTGCAGCTTTGACGAAATTCTTCCTGCTCAGCAATAAACACGAACGACAAGACACGGAGGCGTGGCTAAACACGCGCCATTACAGGGGAACCAATGTTGCTGAAGGACCGAATTGCACTGATTACTGGGTCGGGACGAGGAATCGGCCGAGCAATCGCTCAACTATTTGCGACAGAGGGTGCTGCGGTGTTCTTGACCGCGCGAACTGAAAAGGAATTGTCCGCGACTGCTGAGGAGATTACGGAGGGCGGAGGAAGAGCGGCGTTCGTTACGGGCGATCTGGCGAAAGAAGCGGACTGCAGAGCGGTGTTCGAGAAGGCAATCGCTTCGTTTGGTCGCGTAGATATTCTTGTAAACAACGGCGGCCATTACGGGCCGGTGGTCCCAGTGGAAGAGTATCCGATGGAAGAGTTCGACCGTGTGCTGGCCGTACATCTGCGCGCGGCATTTTTGTTGAGCAAGTTGGTGTTGCCGGGAATGTATGAGCGGCGGCGCGGCGTGATCGTCAACATTTCGAGCATTTCCGCAAAAGCTGCCTACAGTTGGGGATCGGCATACGCTGCGGCAAAAGCAGGCCTGCTGGGACTTACGCGATACAACGCGGCGGAAGCGGCACGAAAAGGTGTGCGCGTGAATGCGATTTGTCCCGGGCCCGTGACGGAAACTGAAATGAGCAAAGATCTGGGAGCGGAGCTGGCACGCAAACTCAACATTGACAAAGACGAGCAGCTTGCAGGTTTCCTGGAATCGATCCTTCAGGGCCGCGGTCAGACGGCAAAGGAAATTGCAGAGGCAGCGTTGTTTCTTTGTTCGGAGAAGGCCAGCGCGATTACTGGGCAAGCGATCAACGTGGATGGCGGCGCGGTTTTTTACTGAAAAGTCGGACAGTTCAGTTTCCAGTTTGCCTTCGTTACTTAGGCTGAAAAATTGCCCTGTGCGCGTTGACTTGCCCTGTGTGAGCACCTAGAATCGGCTCCCCAGTTCCCATGATTGGCGAAACCATTTCGCACTATCGCATCACCGAAAAGCTCGGTGCTGGCGGCATGGGGATCGTCTACAAAGCGCAGGACCTGCAGCTTGAGCGCTTCGTCGCGCTGAAATTTCTCCCTCACGATTTGGCCTTGAGTGAATCTGACCGCGAACGGTTTTTGCGCGAAGCGCGGTCCGCCTCCGCGCTCGACCATCCGAACATCGGTGTCATTCACGGAATCGATAAGACCGCCGACGGGCGGCTCTTCATCGTGATGGCGTATTACGAAGGCCAGACTCTGTCGCAAAGATTGGGCGGCGGGCCCTTGGCGTTGCGGCAAGCGATGGATTGGGCTTGCCAGATTGCAGCGGGA
The DNA here is from genome assembly GCA_003224135.1 of Acidobacteriota bacterium. Taxonomy (GTDB): domain Bacteria; phylum Acidobacteriota; class Terriglobia; order Acidiferrales; family UBA7541; genus Acidiferrum. The sequence continues at coordinate 2,173 of QHYO01000214.1, forward strand.
CTTGCTGCAGCGCACGCGCGTAACATCGTTCACCGCGACATCAAGCCATCGAACATCATCATTACGAAAGAAAACTCGGCACGGATCGTGGATTTTGGATTGGCACGAGTGGTGGCAACTCCCAGCGCCACGATGACCGGCGGAACTACAGGCACGCTGCCGTATATGTCGCCGGAGCAGATTCTGGGCGAGGCCGTTGACCAGCGATGCGACGTCTGGGCGCTTGCGATCCTGCTGGTCCAGATGGTGACGGGCAGCCATCCGTTTGCGCGGGAAAGTTCAACGGCAATGACGTTCGCGATTTTGAATCAGCCGCCTGCGGCAGTCGACTCGTTGCCGGCGTTGCTGCAGCCGATTGCGCTGCACGGGCTGGCCAAAGAGGTCGCGCATCGCTATCCAGACGCAAAAGAAATGCGGGCGGACCTGGAGGCGGCGCGCGCGCAATTTACTTCGTCGGGGCTGCCACTCGATGAACCGACGCTGACCGGGGCAGCGATCCCTTCCGGGGCACTGAAGGACGTGATCTCGCACGCTTCAACGCCTCGCTGGCAAGCGTCATCAGCCGCTGTTGCTGCAGCGAGTAAGCCGAAAAGCCGCGCTGTTGCACCGTACTTTTTTGCGGTGCTTGCCGCGGTGGTGCTGGCTGCGGGTTCACTGCTGTTCCCGGCTGTGCGGCAGCGCGCGGCTTCAATTCTTTCTAGCAGCGGTGGCGAAAAACACGTGGCGGTGCTGCCCTTCGACAACATCGGAAACGATCCTGCTAACGAAGCGATCGCTGAAGGTTTGATGGACTCGTTGACCAGCAAACTTTCGAATCTGGACGCGGCGCAGCAATCGTTGTGGGTGGTGCCGTCGAGCGTGGTACGCGGCCGGAAAGTCACTGATCCTTCATCGGCGGAAAAAGATCTGGGAGCGAACTTAGTTGTAAAAGGCAGCATCCGCCGCGACGCGAAAACTGTGCAGCTCACCGTAAACCTGATTGATGCGAAGGATTTGCGGCAAGTCGGGTCGGCAGTTCTCGAAGACGCCACAGGAGATCTTGCGGGACTGCAGGACGAAGCTGTGGCGCGTTTAGCGCGGCTGATGAATATCCATGTAACAGCGGAGATGCTGCGAGCGACAGGGGGGCGAGCTTCGCCCGCAGCTTACGAGCTATACCTGAAAGCACTAGGATTGATGCAGCGCTACGACAAGCCTGGGAATCTCGATCAAGCGGTCACCGCGCTGCACGACGCAGTGCAAACCGATCCGCAGTTTGCGTTGGGATATGCGTCGCTGGGCGAAGCCTATCGCCTGAAAAACCAAGTGGATCCGAATCCACGTTGGATCGAGCAAGCATCCGCGATGCTCGATCGTGCGGTGCAGCTGGATAATCGCTTGGCAGCACCGTATGTGTCGCTCGGCCATTTGCATTCATCTCTCGCTAAGCACGATTTGGCTTTGCAGGAATTTCAGAAAGCATTGGCAATTAACCCTCGCGACCCAGACGCGATAATGGGCGTCGCAGGAGCGTACGAACTGATGGGTCGGATGCAAGACGCCGAAGAGCGCTACAAGATGGCAATTGCATTGAAGCCTGGCCATTGGGATGGCTACAACAGTCTGGCTAATTTTTACGATAGGCAGGGTCGCTACATAGAAGCTGTCGCTCAATACCAACGAGTAATTGAGTTAACTCCCGACAACGCCACCGCCTACAGCAACCTTGGTGCAGAGTATCAATCCATCGGCGACGCGGAGTCGCACAAAAGAGCTGAATCGTCGTACAAGAAATCGATCCAAATTTCGCCGACCTATGCGGCATACGCGAACCTCGGCAATTTGTATATGGACGAGAAGCGTTATGCAGAAGCTGCTGAAGCTACGGAAAAGGCTCTCCAACTCAACGGCAGCGACTATCGCGTGTGGATCAACTTGCTGCTGGAACAACGTCTCCTCAAAGACGTAGAATCTGGGCGGAGAACTAGAGCAAAAGCGCTGTCCCTGCTACAAGATTTCATTCAACAGCATCCACAAGACGCGACAGCTCAATCGTGG
>QHYO01000215.1 GCA_003224135.1 Acidobacteriota bacterium
TGAGCTACGGGCCACGGTTTCTGGTTTTCGCTCCAATGTCGTCAACCTAATGGAGCTTACTCCGGTCAGCAGCAGCATGGACGTCGGCGCGATCGTGGTGCATAGAACTGAAAAGATCAAAGGCATGACCCTGAACGCGTCCGCCTACAATGCGCCGAAAGACGCCAGAAGAGCGTATGAGAAGGGCATTGAGGCCGAGAAGCACGGCAAGCTTGCCGATGCACGCCAATCCTTTGAAAAGGCAGTAGAGATCTATCCGAAGTACACAAACGCCTGGTTCCAGTTGGGCGCTGTTTTGCAGAATCTAGCCCAGAAGGAATCGGCTCGCACGGCGTATATCCATGCGACGAAGATCGACAGCAAGTTCCTGCCGCCTTATCTGTCGCTCGCGTCAATGGCCTACGAAGCGGAAGATTGGACCCAGGTCCTTAACCTTACGAATCACGTTTTGGATCTCGATCCGTTGAAATACGCCAACGTGACCGGTTACATCCTGGATCTCGATCCGGTGGATTACGCCGAAGCCTATTTCTATAACTCGGCCGCGAATTACAGCCTCAACAAGATCGAGGACGCTGAAAAGAGCGGGCTAAAGGCCGCACGCCTGGACCTGCGTCCGCGTTTTCCGCAACTGCATCTATTGCTGGCTGAAATATTCGCTCGAAAAAACAACTATGCTTCTGCAATCGCAGAGACAAAAATTTACTTGGAATTAGTTCCGCATGCGAAAAACGCGGATCGGGTACGGGAGCAGTTGGCAAAATTGGAGAAGCTGAACGATCCAGTATCAAGCGGCGAAAAAACCGATCGAAACTGAATATAGCGTTGGCTCGCAGCTCCCGGCTCCGTTGTTGCGGACCTCCTAGATACTGAGCCTGCTTTGTCCGATTACCGCGCGTCAGCTATTTCTTGCTCGAGTCGGGAGCTTCCAAATATTTTAAGTCCACGCATCAGAGTGAGGCGATCCGGCGGCTCACAGGAACAGAATGGGTTACATCTGGTAAGTCAGGTTGTCGGACATGCCCGGCTTCTGCGATCACGCAGGACGGTTTCTACTCTTCGTGATCCAATGGTTTTCCGTCGGGCCCTACTTGTACTTCGGACTTTTTCCCGTCAATCACGACCTGTGCTTCATACGCGACCAACTTATCTTTTTTGGTAATCGATTCTATTTTCGTGATTTTGCCTTTACCGGCCTTGGCCTCGAGCCCGGCTCTTGCCGCTGCTGGCACAGCCTGCAGATCCAGCTGCTCCTCAATCTCAGTCACCGCTCCATTCGCGTCCATCTGCACGTCTTTGGTATGACCATTTAAGATCATCTCAGCTTCGTAGGTGGTCTGTCCGTTTTTCTCCTTCTCTTCGCTGAACCCGCGAATCGTTGCTCCCTGGCTCTGCTGTACGACGGTTTTTTCCACCGCTGCAGGCAGTTCCGAGCGTTTGATCTTTCTTTCTTGCGCAAAAGCGCTCCCCACCAGCACAAAACTTAGAACCAACAGACAGATTTTATTTATCTTCATCTTCCCTCCGTAAATCGGACAGATGCTCTTCCCACCGCTCAGAGGAAACTATCAACTTCCTCCTAAACAGGCGATTAACACGATTCGAAGTTGCTCCTTGATTCGTCGAGATGCAGGATGCACTTGTCGAGAGCCATTCTTTCAATGACTTCCGCACTCTTTCCAAAAAAACAGGGAGTATCCCCTCACTGCGATTTCGGCATCAGCGCTCCTTCGGCTACAATCATCCGCCGTGGTCCGATAGAACTGAAAAGATCAAAGACATGACCCTGAACGCATCCGCCTACAATGCGCCGAAAGACGCCAGAAGAGCGTACGAGAAGGGCATTGAGGCTGAGAAGCACGGCAAGCTTGCCGATGCACGCCAATCCTTTGAAAAGGCAGTAGAGATCTATCCGAAGTACACAAACGCCTGGTTCGTTTCAGTTCTAACCCCATGAAGAAACGCCCCTTTGCAGTGACGGTTTTAGGTTGTGTATTCATCCTGGCGGGGCTGGTCGGCCTGGCCTACCATCTTTCGGACAAACCGGTCGATCACTGGATCGTCCTCATCTCCGCAGTTCGCATAATCGCTGTCGTCGGTGGAATATTCTTGCTCCTGGGGCACGGTTGGGCTCGTTGGCTGTTGCTTGCTTGGCTGGCGCTCCACGTTGTGGTGAGCGCATTTCACTCGGTATCGGAAACGTTAGCGCACGTCGTGCTACTGATGGTCGTTAGCTATTTCTTGCTCGAGTCGGGGGCTTCCAAATATTTTAAGTCCACGCCATCAGAGTGAGGCGATCCGGCAGCTCACAGGAACAGAATGGGTTACATCTGGTAAGTCAGGTTGCCGGACATGGTGGTCTGCCCGTTTTCCTTCTCTTCGCCAAACCCGCGAATCGTTGCTCCCTGACTCTGCTCTACGACCGTTTTTTTCCGATCGCGACGGCTCAACCATCTTTCGCATCCTGGGCGAAGCCTTCAAAAGAGGTATCTCTTCCCAACTCGACTGGCTCTCGCTCCTCAAAACAGTCAAAGGGACTGGCAAAGAATCTCTAATCGAACCACATGTCTGTTTTGGGGTAGGAAAGTGCGTCACGGCATTGCGGGCATGTGCAGCATTCTAGTAATCGATGCGTCTACTGTGCTCTGCTCATTACTTATTAGAATGAATACTTCGTGTTATCCGGTAATCTATGAACGGCCACGTCGAAACTACACTCTGTCCGGCCTGTCGCTGGCCTTGTCCCCTTCGGACCCAAACATGCCCGCGGTGCAATCACCGTTTCGTTCCGGTTGCAATGGCAGCACAATCTCACTGGACTGGCTCTCCCTGGACCGTCGTCGTTTCTGCAGCGCTTGCGCTCGTCATGCTCCTCGCGGGCGCGGTTTTTTTTCTCGCCAATTTCATGAGTTCCCAGGTGGCTGCCACATCTCCCTATCAAGAAGCTCTCAGGATCGCTCAGGAGTCTTCGGAAGTTCAGAATGTCCTTGGCGATCGCATTGAAGTGAGTTCACCGGCGTTCGGCATTGCATCAAAGAAGTACGGTTCGCAGTTTGTCGAATGGAGGGTCGTGCTTTCCGGATCGCGGACCAGTGGTGATCTATATGGCGTCGCGAACGAAGTGAACGGAAACTGGGAGTTTTCCCGTCTGACGCTGATTTCCGGCATAAGCGGAAACAAAATCGATCTGTCGCCAAAGTCACAGCGCCTGTCTCTGCCCCCGGTTCCTGAGAAGAAGGTGTACCTTCTTCCCTTTGATCTTGACGCCGGCGAATCGCTTGACTGGGCTCCTGCTTACTATCAGGCAAAGCTTGGCGTCGACGTATCGCTGCTCCCCCCGGCGCACGCCGACGCATCGCTCATCGAACCCCGGCGCCGGCAGCTCGATTCAGAAAAATGTGTTGACTATATTCGAAAGAACATGCCCGAACTGTCGAGCGACCCGTCCACTCTTCTCATCGCAGTGACCTCGCGTGACATCTTCATTCGCAGCTTCGCTTGGTCGTACGCTGAAAACTATCGCTATAACGGCCGCTTCGCCGTCGTTTCTTCGGCCCGCCTTAGGCCATTTTCCTTTCTCGCCAAGAGGAATCCGGAATGGTCCGCCTCACGCCTTCAGAAAATGCTCACGAAAAACATCGCCATGCTCTATTTCGATCTTCCTAAGAGCAGCGACTACACTAGCTTGCTGAGCGGCGGTGTATCGTCGGGCGACGAAGTCGATTTTATGAGTGGATCCATCATAGGTGCGGAAGGCCGCTGGGATCCCTTTGTCGAGTCGGGAGAACCGGAAGTGACCATCTACGATCTTCCGGACAAGCCTACTCTATGGCGGGTTACGTTTTCAGATGAGGCTTTGCCCGATACTTCTGCTCAAGTGTTTAATGCGGATCTCGCACTTGGGCTTTTCGTTCAACGGCAAACAGACTTTCGGCTGGACGGCAAATTTAACCTGCAATTTGTCCGTGTTTACCGTAACCAGGATGAACAATCACGTTCGTTCGGAATCGGGGCCAACGATTCGCTCGACATCTTCCTGACTGGTCAAATGGGTTCGTATGTGGATCTGATCCTGGCGGACGGAGGGCGAGTTCACTTCGAGCATTCTCTCAGTCTATCGGGAGGTGACACCTACGTCACGCGGGATGGCGATTATACGACTGCCGTATACAAGGGGGATACCTGGACGATCTCGCGCAAGGATGGCTGGAAGTTCTACATGCCCTATCGTCCAAAGGCGCTGCCTCAAAACGTCACCGTCCTTACGGGCTTCTCGGACCCTGCGGGCAATATGTACCGCATGGATCGTGATTCCTTCGGTGACCTTTTGTCTATAATAACTCCTGCGGGCGAATGGCTGCACTTCCAGCACGATTCCGCACATCGTATGCAGCGCATTGAAGGTTCAACCGGACGTGCCGTCGATTACGAGTACGACCCCTCTGGGTGCCTCTCACGAGTGACGGATTCAGACGGCCACACGTCGGCTTATACCTATGATGACAAAGCGCAAATGCGCACCGTCTCGCGCGGTACAAATGCACTCGCACTCACAAACACCTACGACATCCGTGGCAACATCAAAACGCAAACCACGGCAGACGGCCAGAGATTCGAATATCACTATGTCCAAAATTCTCGAAGCAACTCAACGGTCCCTGACTTAATCACCACGCCCAATGGACTGCTGACCCATATCCGCTATGCGGCAGGAAGCTACACGCAATCTCTTCCGATGAGCCCGCCACATTAGCCTGAACTCAGCACCTCAGTTGCAAACTCGGCGCCCTAAGTTACCGACGATCGCAGGAAGGCTCTTCGTTCGCACACAGGAGTAACTACTATGAATAGATCCACGTGTTTAGCGGCTTTAGCGAAGTAGATTTCGCTTTTTGACCGACTTCCGGTTCGAACCTTTCGTACTCTTTCGACAAGACAGGGGATACCCCTCACTGCGATTTCGGCATCCGCGCTCCTTCGGGCTACAATCATCCGCCGTGGTCCGGTTGCTAGAGTTTTCTTCAACCGCGCACGCCGCTTCACCCGCGGTCCGGACACGTTCTCAAGTTCAACGAGGTTCATGGATGAAACTCGCAACGGAGTTTAAGTCGATCGCCGCGCGCCCGGCCCTACTCGTTATCATCTTGGCCTGCGCATCAAACGGCCTGTTTGCACAGCAGCGTCGCGATCGTGAGCCCAACGAAGTTTATGCGGCGCGCCGCGCAAAGCTGGCCGCTCAGGCCTCCTCCCCGGTCGTTTTGTGGGGGCTTACGGGTCGCGAGGAGTTTTCTCAGGCCTATATTTTCACTCAGGAAGATAATTTTTATTACCTTACCGGCCACAATGAAGAGGAAGCCGGACTCATCGTTCTGCCTGCGTTAAAGGCCGGGCAATCACACGATGCCTGGGACAGTCCTCGTGAAATCCTTTTTTTGCCTGCAAAGAATCCGCAAAAAGAAAAGTGGAATGGCGTTCGACTTTCTCCAAGTGATCCAGATATATCTGCTCGCACAGGATTTGCGTCCGTTCAACCGTTCACGGAAATGCGCGCTTACGTCGAAAAACTCGCCAAGCTCTATCCCAACTTTTCCACCGTTCTTCCTTATGAAAAGGAAAATGGTGGCTACCCGCACGAAAAAGCCGTGGTCGATTGGCTGCAGCTCGCCGTGCCGCAAACGAAATTGAAAGATATCCGTGGCGCGGTGGAAGCGATGCGCGCTGTCAAATCACCCGGAGAACTCGCGTTTCTCAAAAAGGCCATCGATCTTTCGCTGGATGCACATTTCGAGGCCATGAAAATGATGCGTCCCGGTCTCTACGAGTATCAGGTCGCCGCGAAAATGGTCGAAGTCCACGCCATGGGCGGCTCTGAAGCCGAAGGTTACGCTCCCATTGTCGGAGCGGGTCCCAACTCCACGGCTCTCCACTACGACAAACTCGCGCGCAAAATCGCCGATGGCGACATCATCGTTCTCGATGTTGGCGCGCAATTCTCCGGCTACTCCGCCGACATCACGCGCACCCTTCCCGCAAACGGAAAGTTCACGTCGCGCCAGCGCGAAATCTATGACGTCGTTTTCGGAGCGCAGAATGCCGTCTTCTCCGCGCTGAAACCCGGAATGAATTTCTGCAAGTCCGGTGACAACAGCCTCTACAAAATTTCCTACGACTATATCAATTCCCACGGCAAGGATTTGCATGGTAAAAGGCTCGGCCAATACTACATTCACGGCCTCGGCCACCACATCGGCCTGAACGTTCACGATCCCGGCGAATCCTGCAAACCTCTCGCGCCAGGAATGGTGGTCACCGTCGAACCTGGCATTTACATCCCGGAAGAAAATCTCGGTGTACGCATCGAAGACGATGTCCTGATCACCGAAACCGGGTTTGAACTTCTAAGCAAACGCCTGCCAAGCGAACCCGCCGAAATCGAAAAAATCATGGCTGAAGCTGCTCACTCGGCCGGCACCGGGAGAGCAGGAGAACAACCCAAGCCTGATTGACCATATCGAATCAGCACATCTATACTGGTTGTTCGCGCGGAGGACGTTTTTCGTTCTGCGCACCACCCTGCTTGCCTACCGCGGGCAGGTTTTCCACGCCAGCCGCCTCACAGAAGGGTTTCCGGGCTTGTACTTACAAGCCCTGAGATAAGCGGACCGCTTGGGTTTCAGGGTTTGTGCTTCGAAACCCTGAGTTGAAGAAGAATTTACAAAATCAAACTGAAGGCATTGGACGAAAATGAGCAGCCTCAAAGCAACACAAATTCGCCCCGGCATGGTCATCCAGCATGAAAACGAGCTCTACACCGTTTTCAGCACCGATCACCGCACCCCGGGCAACAAGCGCGGCTCCATGCAGACTCGCTTGAAGAGTCTGCGCACCGGCACGATGATTGACTACCGTTTTCGCGCGGAAGAATTCGTGGAGCGCGCCATCCTCGACGAAATCGAATTCGAGTTTCTCTACAGCGAAGGCGATAGCTTCCATTTCATGAACACGAAAACGTACGAGCAGATGGAAATGTCCCGCGCAGAGCTCGGCGAAACCACCTATTACCTGGTTCCCAACACCATTGTGAAAGTGGAATTCCACGACGAAAAAGCCATCGGCATCAATCTTCCGGACACCATGGATTTGCGCGTGACCCAGACCGAGCCCACGATCCAGAAAGCCACCGCTAGCTCGGTGATGAAGCCTGCCACTCTCGAAACCGGACTGGTCGTTCCCGTTCCCCCATTCGTCAATGAAGGTGATAAGATTCGCGT
>QHYO01000015.1:0-3993 GCA_003224135.1 Acidobacteriota bacterium
AGACCCCTTCCTACGCTTGCGGGATACGAGAACGAAAAGATTCAAAGTCTCTACAAAGGAGCTTCAGAAGCGACTCACGGCGCTCCCCAGAGTCATCTCGATGAGTTATGCTTCCGACATCCTTTTGAATGGCGGTCTTTGGAGCACATCCGTTCACATTGACGGCCAGCCTGATAAATCGTCCGCTAAAACCAACATGCTTGCAGTAGGGCCTGATGTTTTTGAGACGATGCGGATTCCTCTTCTGAACGGGCGCACTTTGCGCCCATCGACTCACGCGCGGTACCTGACCTCGCGATTGTTAATCAAACCTTTGTCCATCGCTACCTAGACGGCAGAAATCCAATTGGCTTACACCTTAAAGGCGAGAGCGATGCGAATCACGTCAGTCGCGAAATTGTCGGCGTCGTAGCGGATGCCAAATACGATCGGTTGCGCACGAGCGTGGAACCCACGGCGTACATTCCGCTGAAAGAAGGCGCGGCATACTTTGAATTACGTACGGGACCGAAACCTGAGGCGCTGATTCCCGCTGTACGAAAAATCGCCAGCGAGCTCGAGAACAATTTGCCGCTTTTCGATTTAGGAACGCAAGCCGAGCCGATTGACCGATTGCTTTTCAACGAACGTATCGTCGCGCGGCTGTCTTCTCTCTTTGGTGTGGTCGCTCTCCTCCTCGGCTGTGTGGGACTTTACGCATTACTGTCATATGAGGTCGCTCGACGAACGCGCGAACAACGCCACAAACACCAGCAGCAGAACAATACTTGCAAACGTCAGCGGATCAGCCGCACGAACCCCATATAGAACTGATTGTAGGTAACGAGTCACTCCCGTCGCCACCGCCATGCCTGCCACAGCACCACAGAACGCAAGCCGTGCGATATCCCGAGCCGTCGCGCAACTCGCGTCGATCCGATAGTGGCCTTGCGCATGAGTAGAAGTGACGCGGAGGTTCAGCGAGGCGCACCTGGAGCGTGAAGCCGATTTTCGTTATCGGTGAGGATCGCCATCCTTCTTTGAAAGACCCCGGCATAGACAGGAGAGTACAATAAATCGATGAAATGCCAAGTGAAGGACGAACTGGTGAGTCAGCTCATCGCTTTGAATAACAAACTCAATCTGCTCAGTCCTGATCTGGTTCACGGGGACGAAGCACGCGCGGAAGTGCAACTACAACGTGAGAACTTATACGCCGAGATCAAGCACCACAGGGCGAAGGGACACGAAGGCAAACCGTGCCCAGCGGCAAGACAGGTTTGGGCCAGTCACCTCTGATTGGCTTGGCGAGGTCATACAAGGAATGACGCAGATCAAGTTCGAAGACCAGCGCCTCACTCCTTCAGACGGTAAGACAGTCTTCTTTGAGGCGACGGACAATTTCCAGACAAAGATGGGAACTTCCTGCCGGAACACGTCTGTCATTCGCTACGACATTGAGGATGGCCTGCTCGTGCACGGAACCGAATACATGAATCCAGTGACGGCCGCTTTGACGTTCGGAGGAAAGTGGGCAAGGAAGCGCAGACGTCGAAGTAAGAGAATGGTCCAGGGCATCTCGAACATCAGTGGTTTGAGATCCGACAGTGGCATCACTGCACGGAGGACACCGAAGTAGAAAATCTGCGCCACCATGACAATACATGCGCCTGTAGGCACTCCAAACTAATAACCCGTCAACCGTTTGAAGTACTTAAAGTGCGGTAAATAATGGCGAGTGTTGAAGCAAGCTGGATTGTTATTGCGCCGGAAAAGCAAGCCATCGCACAAAAGAACCGGTTTCGAGCAGCCGCATCAGCCCTGGTATATCGACGTTTCCTACATCAACCTGTGCGGCACCTTCTACTACTTGTTCAGCGTTCTGGATGGGTTCAGTCGCTTCATCGCGCATTGCGATCTGCGAGAGTCCAGCGCGAGGCCGACATCGAAGTGCTTCGGGAAGCGAAGCCGCGAATCATCTCCGACAATCGCCCCCAGTTCATCGCACGCGACTTTAAGGAGTTCATTCGTTTCTCGGGCATGACGCACGTCCGAACCTCGCCCCTACCATCCGCAATCGAACGGAAAGCTGGGGGCGCTGGCACAATTCGCTGAAAAGTGAATGCATTCGGCCAGGGACCCCGCCGTCACTGGAGGATGCGAAACGCCTGATCCAACAGCATGTCGATCGCTACCATGCCGACCGATAACCTGGCGGACCCGTCGAGCCGATGATTAGCAGCGCGGGAGTCTGTTGTCTCGCGCTCGAGCGGCCGAAGAGCAAGGCGCTGGACCAGAGCTAGTTACGCTACAGGATACCAGGAACAGATCATGTGCGGAAAATCGAGGCAGGCGGAGCATTCTCTTTTTTCTTGCGAGAATTACTAGATCACTCGATCCGCAGTCAGAAGTTCTCGATCATCCACATGTTCGAGCTTTTGGCACTGGTTTGGATCGCAATGTGACGTCCATCCGGTGATGGTCTACCGAGCAGGAAAACATTGTTCCCGCTACACTCTTCGAGCACATGTGTCTTGCCCCGCAGATCGAGATACAGGAGCTGGGCACCCATTTCTGTGGCGTCACGGCAAAGAAGCCATGTCCGTAACGCCGACCAAGTCATTGTTCGCAGATGTATGTCGCCCTTAGCGTCGATGCGTCGCGTGCGCTTGTCTTGTAACGAAAGGATCGCGAACCAGCTCGCGAATTGTGAATAGAGTACGATCTGCGTTCCATCCAGTGAAAGGTCCCATGCGCACTCGTTGACGCACTCGTTGACGCGCTCGTCGATCCACCCGTTTCCCGCTGATCGGCACCCCATTTCCTAAGGTAACCCATGGGCGAATTAGACAAATTGGCGCGAGCAATGCAGACCAGCAACGAGCTTTGCCAGATAGGAACAGCAGATGGGTGTACGATGATGTCGTTTTGGAGCCAAGAAGAAGACTCCCCTTGCCTGGCGGGATCGGTTCGCGTTCCAAGTCCTTCGACGGCACGAGATCAAAACTGGAGCCCAGTTGAAGAATCTGCTGCGCGCGCTTATCCTCTGCATGCCACTTCTGCTTTCAGGCTGTGCCGTTCAAGGTCCGCCCGGTTCGCGAGCACAATTTGCGGATGTTGCACAGAAACTACGCGCCTTTCCCCCGGACCGCAAATTCTTTGTCAGCCCGAGCTTGCTTGGTAGTGCGTCTGTAGTTGACCGCACGCCAATGGATTTGAAGATGGAATTCGCAAACGGATGGCCTATCACGCCGGGCACAACCCAATACCAGCGCCTGATGCGAACCAACTACCCCGTTCCTTTTCTTTTGTCCCTTCTCAAGGACCCTGACCCGAAAATCCGAACCTTGGCAGCCGCGGCTCTGGTCGCAAAGGGCGACCCACGCCTGCAACGCCATCTCGGCCCTCTACTCGTCGATCAAACCCCAACCTTCGATGTGATCACCACGCTTCCTACCGACAACTACAGGCCGCCACATTACACTCCCCAAACCGTAGCCATGGCGGTCTTGCAGCTAGTCGAAAAGCGTACTAAAGAATTCTTCGATCGATACTGGGATATTCACGCCACTCGGGAATACTGTGGCGATTGGTTCCTCTGGCAGTTCCGCCACCAGGAATTTGCTTCTGTCGCGCGGCAAGGAATCCAGACGATTGCATCGCCTGATCGCGAACTGATTGCTTTATGGATTGGGTCAGGCCGCAGCGATTTTCAAAACGAACGATACTCCGGCTACACGAACGTCGAGCTCCTGGCTGCAGCAAAACATCTGGGACGCGAGAACGTTCTCTCCGTGCTGCGCAACCGACCACCAACCGCCGATCCGGATGTCCTCCAAAACAGCAGTCCTGGGACCTACTCGTTTCAGCATTACTCCGAAATGGGCCATTTTCTTCTCGCCCATGCAAAAGAATTGCTGGAGTCTTCCGATGCTGACGCTCTCCTAGACCAGGAAACTGCAGAAAGGGCACGTAAGAATTCGCAGGAGCCGGTTCACCGGGAATGGTGGCCCA
>QHYO01000015.1:4137-11470 GCA_003224135.1 Acidobacteriota bacterium
CGCAAGCGATGGCCGATTGAAGATCTATGGGGAACCGATGTTCACGTTTGCCGAGCTAAAGCAAGAATGGAAGGCCGGCTTCGATGCGTCGTTCGTAGACTGGATTTTTGCCCAATCCCCAGATCTCGACCGGGGCTGGGGTGCGGGGCGTGAGCTCGTCGTTCGCACATCCGGAGTGGCGCGCAAACTGGTGCTGGATCCCAGATTCAGCAAGGCCGATGCTCAGCTCCTTTACGCCATTGAGCAGAGCCTCGTCGGCTCCTTGAAACTGACCAAGGCGCAATCAACCCGCCTCGATCAACTGATGCGGGAAATCGACTTTGGCAATCGCAAAAACCCGTCCGCATCCTCGCTCCAAGAGATCGGTAATTTGCTTCGCCTGGGCGTTGGTGGCAGCTAATTCGCTGGTCTGACGCGCCTACACTTCATTTGATTCATCGCATCTCAACCACTCGTGCCCACGTCACACTTCGATCCTGCCGAAATAGTGCTCTCGATTGCCGTGGAACAAGCGCAAAGCCAAGTACTACCAACTCAGGTTCGCGGGAAAGCGCAAATTGCAGACCGAGACCGGAAGATGGAACCGGATGGCGGACGTCATTGCGGGAATCTTGGGCACAACGCGGGAGAAAGTATGACGCTTTGGAGCCGTCTCCGTTCCTGGATGCGGGCGACTCTGCTCCGTTCTCGCATGGAAAGCGAAATGGACACCGAGCTCCGCTTCCATCTCCGAAGCGTATGCCGAAGACTTGATTCGCAGCGGTGTTCCTCGCCAGGAAGTCATGCGCCGCGCACGCCTCGAATTCGGCGCCGTCGAACGCACCAAAGAAGAGCGCCGGTGAGGCGCGTGGCGCTACCTTTATTGAAACTCTGCTCCAAGACCTGCGCTACGGCGTGCGTACGATGTTGCGTGCTCCGGGTTTTACGGCAATAAGCAATGGTCGTTCTTCTTATCTTTTCAAAGACGTGGTCGTCAAAAACTGCACTGTCACTCTAAGACCTATTGGCAATGATCGAGTGTTGTCATCTACGCCGATCACGGCCTCCAAGATATCGCGGTCGCTCTTATCAGATGGGTCGCCCGTGCTTATGCTCTTCCTGCCCATCATCGCAGATATCCTCACGACCGAACCGTTGAGCCTCTTTCCGTCGAGAGCGTCTGCCTGGATAACTACCTTCTGTCCGATCGACACTTTATCTACATCACTTTCGTCTATCTCAGCCTTAATGTGTCGAGAGGAAGTATCCGCCAGACTGAACAATGGACGGGGAGTGACTGTGCTAAAGGACTCGCCGCATCTAGCATAGACCCTCAAAATGGTTCCGTCGATCGGCGCGAGGATTGCGCACTTCCCGATACGTTCCTGCACCGTTCGAACGCGACCCTCCGCCGCAAGCACCTCTGCATCAGCTCGAGCCTTTTCCTCTTGCAATGGAGGTGCCGCAAGTAACTCCTCGGTTCGAACAGCGGCTTGGAGGTTAGCATCTGCGACCCCGAGATCACGGACAGCTTGTTCATAAGAGGCCCGGGAGACCTGCTCCCTTTGATAAAGAGCGCGCTGCATGCCCAGTCGCGACTTGGCCTCTTCGAATGTCGCGCGGGCGGCTGCCGTCTTTTCAGTCGCTATTTTCTTCTCCTCATCCCGTGCGCCCCGCAGAATCCGGATTCTTGTCTGCCGTGCACCATCGGCTTCAGCTATTGCGGTTTGCAAACTAGCTTGCAATTCATCACAGCCGATCTCGCCAAGTAAAGTCCCTCTTCCGACGAACTGACCTTCTTTCACGTAGACGGCCTTTAGGATGCCATCCGCAGCAGCTCCTACCTGCGTGGTTTCCGAAGCTCCCTCGACCCTTCCAGGGGAGGCGAACACAACAGTCGCGGTGGCACTATCGGAGGGTATCCCACGAGCTTGCACCAAATTCCTGTTCCGCGTTGTCCCTAAGAACGCGACGGCCACAATGACCAAGAGCATCGCGCCACCGCCAATGACCCATCTGCTGCGGGCCGTCATAGGTTTTTCTCCACTTGTTCTACTTGGCCATCGCATAGAGTGATGGTGTGATCTGCAAATTCCTGCCATCGCGGATCGTGGGTCACGACAACGACTGTCCGGCCATCGTCATCAACCTGATTCCGAAGAATTTGACAGATGTTCCTTCCGGCCTGGGCATCCAGAGATGCAGTCGGCTCATCCGCGAGAAGAATGGGAGGATTTCCGGCCAAGGCTCGTGCAATCGCAACCCGCTGCTTTTCTCCGGGACTGAGTTCGTTGGGCTCTTGACTGAGCTTGTCTCCCAAACCGAATCGTACGAGAAGATCTCTTGCCATTTCCATTCGGCCAGGAAGGGCTGCATCACGAAGTTCAAAACCAAGTGCGACATTGTCAATCGCGGAAAGAGAGTGAAAAAGGCGAAACGCTTGGAAGACAAAACTGATTTTCTTCTGACGAACAACCGTCTTCTCTGTTTCACTCAATCCATTTACCGCAACACCATCTATGAAGACTGTCCCTTCGTCGGGCGACAACAAACAGCCAAGCAGAGACAATAACGTGGTTTTCCCGCTGCCGGAGGGACCCATAACTAGCGAAAGCGTGCCACGCTCGAAGAATTGTGAAACGCCCCGCAGCGCACGGACTTGTGCCTCCCGCTTGCCGAACGAGACACTCGCACCTTCAACGCCCAGGAAGTGATTAGGCACGGAACACCCTCCCCGGCTCAACTGTGAGGGCGCTTCGAACTGAAGCAATAGACGCCAACGAGCACATGGCCAAACTTGGCACGACCATGACTAGAAGCAACCACCAGGGAGTGTAGATCCAAGGAATCAGAGATTTTGCATAACCAATGCATGGAACAACCGTCAGCAGCCCCAGAATGCTACCGACTGCCCCGCAAATCAGGGCCTGTGTAAGCACAATGCGCGCCACGAACGCCTGCGATGCTCCAAGAGCTTTCAATGTCGCGTATTCCTCGATGTTCTCCATTGTGTTCGCATAGATGGTTTGTGATACAACCACAAGACCGATCAAAAACCCCAACACCGCTGCGGTTAGAATCGCGCCTCCGGCCCCGGTTTTTATCGTCCAGTACGAGCGAGATTTCCGCGCAAATTCGTCCCGGGTGAGAACTTCGACCTCTGGAAAACGCTGCCTAAGACTCCGCTGCACATCGGATGTTGAATATCCCTTGTCGACGCGCAAGAGAACGAACATACCTTCTTCAGGACCAACCCCCATAAATCGACTTGCATTTCGGTACGAAGTAAAGAGAAAGGGGACACCAAGGAATGCTCCATAACCATTAATCACACGCTCGATACGCGCACGGTGCCGGTTTACTTCCACTTCCGCCGGCATTGCCGTCACTTGAATCAGGTCCCGGTCACTTACGTCGTAGAGCACCGCATCTGGCGACATCCCTTCGGGTGAACCAGAGACATCGGGAACCGGGAAGCGCTCTCCTACATTGCGATCCGCGCCAACCAAAGCTACCACCTGTTGCTTTCCGTTTGGTGTGCGGTACACGGAAAATGCCATGCAAACTCGACTCGTTTCGAGCACACCCGGTACGCCGGCTGCCATCTCCCTCACCCGGCCTTCGATGGGAGTTCCAAACTCAAAGGCCTGCACTCCTCTCGCAGTAATCCAGAGGTCGGAATCGCTGGCATCTATAAGCCTAGATGCTGCCCGCAAAAAGCCGACCAAGAGACTCCCTTGAAAGACCATCAGGAACACCGCAAAAGACACGCCAAGCACCGTCACAGAGAAGCGTGCTCGATCGTGAACGATATTTTGCCAAGCGAGTTTCATAAGAGCTGAGCTATCGACAAATTTAGAGAGCGAGGCGTATGTTATGTAAATTCAGCGGTCGCGGCTTTTGCGCTGCGTCCCGGCAAGGATCTCCGTTCACGTTCTCCCGTACTAACATCTGCTGAGCTACTTGGCTTGCCCGCACGTTTGCCACGCCAGGTCTCCTGCTAATAATGCCGCGATCCCCTCGGCGGACAGAGGTCTGGAAAAGTAATATCCCTGGCCATATTTGCATTCCAGTCTCTTCAGCAAGGCGACCTGTTGCATTGTCTCTACCCCCTCGGCAACTACATCCAGCCGGAGATTATTGGCCATGGGCAAAATGCTCCGTGCAATCTCCATACCTTCTCCGTCCTCCTCCATGACGCTTATGAAGGAGCGGTCGATCTTCAATGTATCGAGCGGAAAACGGTGTAAGTAACTCAATGAAGAATAGCCCGTACCGAAATCATCGATAGCCAGCCTGATACCCAAGGATTTAATTTGCTGCAACATTTCCACGGCTGCCAAAGGGTCCGCCATCACTGTGCTTTCCGTGATCTCCAGCTTCAAAGCTTCCGGAGGAAGGGCGAGTTCATCCAACAACTTTCTAATGTCTTCGACCAGTTTCGGTTGTAGAAATTGCTTGGCGGACAGGTTGACGCTGATTGTCAGATCACGATGGGCGATTAAACCTGCTCTCCATTCAGAGATTTGCCGACAGGCCTCCCGCAAATTCCACCAGCCCAGCTCGCGTATGAGGCCGGTTTCCTCAGCAACCGGGATAAATTCACTTGGTGCGAGCAGACCGCGAGTTGGATGCTGCCAACGTAACAGAGCCTCAAAGCCGGCAATTTCTCCAGAAACCAGGGCAACAATCGGTTGATAGAAATTGCGAAATTCTCCTCGTTCGAGCGCGCGACGCAGATCGGTCTCCAGCTGCAATCGAGCCATCACACTGGCTCGCATATCTGCGTCGAACACCTCATAACGGGCCTTCCCGAGAGACTTGGCCCGATACATCGCCGTGTCAGCATCTCTCAACATCTCTTCCGGTTGTTCGTAGGCTGAGTTGCTTAAAGCAATTCCGATGCTCACGGAGGTGAACACCTCTTTCCCGCTCAAAATGAATGGCGACGCCAGAGCCTTCATCATGCGGTCCGCGGCGCGCTTAGCATCATTCGGATCTTTGATATCGTCGAGCAGGACCGTAAATTCGTCTCCTCCAAGGCGCGCCATCGTGAAGGTTTCCCCCAGACGCGCGACGGTATCCGTTGATCGCAAACACTTCTCCAACCGATTGGCTACCCCAACGAGGAGTTGATCCCCCGCTAGGTGCCCCATACTGTCGTTGATCATTTTGAACCCATCAAGGTCCATGAATAGAACCGCAAACAACTGGTCTTTGCGGCGCTTCGTATGCTTGATGAGCCGGCCTACGCGGTCAATAAACAGCAGCCGATTGGGTAAGCCCGTCAGTGGGTCGGAGACCTTCCCTTCGGTAATGTCGGTCTGTGATCCAGCCATCCGCAACGCACTTCCGGAAGCGTCATGAACGGCGACCCCTCGGCTCAGCATCCAACGAAAGCTTCCATCTTTATGCAGCACGCGGTGCTCGCTCTCGAAGTGAGGAGTCAAGCCTTTTTGATGAGTGGCAATCTCCTCTTTGACTCGTTCTCGATCCGCGTCATGAATCCGATCGAACCATTCTTCAGGTCTGTCGCCGATTTCGCCTTCCTCACAACCCAGCATGGCCTTCCAGCGAGGGGAGAAATGCACGACGTTAGCCGGCAAATTCCAGTCCCACAGGCCATCGTTGGAGCCGCGGGCCGCAAGAGCATAACGCTCCTCACTCTCCTTCAGCGCTTCCTGCGCATGCTTGTGTGATAGCTGAGTACCTATGCGAGCCACCGCCACTGGAAAGTCAATTGGCTTCGTCAAATAATCGTTAGCCCCTAAATCAAGGGCTCTTACAACATCGTCGCTCTGTGCTTTTGCCGTCACCATGATGATCGGCAACTCGGCCGCAGAGTAGCGTTCGCGAAGTCTTTGCAACGCATCAAGGCCGCTAATCTCCGGCATTTCAATGTCTAACAACACCAAGTCCACGCCGTCTTGTTTGACTCGTTCGAGCAATTCTTTTGCGTTCTCCGCCAGTCCGACGACATAGCCCTTGCGCAGCAGTCGGCGAGCGAGCATGTCCCGGTTCATCTCGTTGTCATCTACGATAAGCAACCTGCTCGGCCGGGGATTCGTCATGATTTTTTCACCGTCAGCAAGTTGTCGATCTTTTCACTCAGACGCCCAAATTCGACGGGTTTGGTGTCGTAGTCATCGCACCCTGCTTCAAACGCCTTATCGCGATCCGTTACCAAAGCGTGCGCGGTCAGCGCAATAATGGGAATGTGCCGCGTTGCCTCGTTGCTCTTCAGCAGGCGAGTCACTTCCCATCCACTCATCAGTGGAAGACTTATATCCATCAAAATCAGGTCAGGCATCTCTGAACAGGCCATCAGATGCCCTTGCTCCCCGTCGTGCGCGGCGACTACGGAGTAGCCCTTGCGCTCCAAGCGCCTGGAGAGCATGTCTCGATTCATTTCGTTATCTTCGACTAACAAGATCTTCGGCATGATCGACCTTTCCTGAGGCTCGCATTTCCGACTCCCTCGGACGTTGCTGAGGGCTTGATACGAAGGGGGCAGCAGGAGCCCCTGGGATAGTTGCCGAACGGCCAGCGCGGTGTTTTTCAATTAGGACCGCAAGGCGGTCGCGATCAACCGGTTTGATAAGGTAATTGGAGGCCCCCAAATCAAGGCCCATCGCTTCATTGTCGACAATGGTGACCATGATCACCGGAACCTCAGCCAACACTGGATCGCTCTTCAGCTTCTTTAGCACTGTCCAGCCATCACTCCCGGGCATAACTACGTCCAGCGTGATAACGAGCGGGCGCATTTGCCGCGCAAGTTGTATGCCTTCTTCGCCACTCGCTGCGGCCATTACATGAAATCCCAGCTTGCCAAAAAAACGCGACATCAGATCGCGAACCGAAGCGTCATCGTCTATGACGAGAATCCTATCTTTGTGGGTTTTGGATTCCGCCAATGAGGAAGCGACATCACCGCCTGCCATCGAGCGCGCGGATTCTGGCCCCTCCATGACGACCTGCATCGGCAAGTACACCGTGAAAGTCGCACCCTGCCCAGGCTCACTTTCCACTGAGACGCGCCCCTTCATCAGCTGTACGAACCGATAGGTAATGGCGAGTCCCAAACCAGTTCCCCCGTACTTTCGAGCGATCGACACATCCGCTTGAGAAAACTCGTGGAACAGATTTTCTTTCTGCTTAGCCGTGATTCCAATTCCTGTGTCGCTGACACGGAATCGAACCCAATCCGCGCCTTCGACTCTGCTTTGATCGACATCCACCGAGACAGTGCCATGATCGGTAAACTTGCAGGCGTTACTCAGCAAATTGAACAAGATCTGTCTGACTTTGGTTACGTCCGCGCGCATCGCTCCGAGGTTGTTTGCTACGCGCA
>QHYO01000212.1 GCA_003224135.1 Acidobacteriota bacterium
TCTCCATGAAGCGGGAAAGCAAAGCAGCTCCCAAGGAACCTCCAATATGGTGGTGACGCTCTGTCCAGTCCAGACATTTGCGCGCGAAGGAACGCCTCCGTCCTCGCAGCGATTCTGCATCGATCTCGAGGGTACTCAGCAAACGTTCGCCCCTGGGCGTAAGTATGAAAGAGTCTCCACAATTCCGGAGTACATCTCTCCTCAGCAACTCGCTTCGCAGAGCAATTGCAAGCACGCCCGCAAGATGGTCATAACACGTCCTGGCAAAGCGCAACTCAGGCATAGCGGGATTTCGCGAATCTTCGGCGAGCGCACCTAACGCTTCGATGGCCATGGCGACATCAGTGTTCTTAAGGCGGAAAAGCCGCTGACGACCTCTGCACTCCGAAACGAGAAGGCCGCCTGAGCTCCGATGCGGAATGGCCATTGCCATCCAGTAGAGCGGTGAGCATCTGAATGCGCCCTGCTTCGCCGATCAGGCTGGCAATCCGCGTGATTGAGTTAACATCCATACTTCGATGGACATTTAAACATAGCCGTACACCTGAGTGCTAGTCTTTGTGTAGTTGCGGTGTGATTGCGTCATCATACCGTCAGATTTTACCAATCAGAGAGGAGACGGTCATGAAGGATCTAACGATCGCACTGGAGAACCGGCCCGGCGCGTTGGCAGAGATGGGCGGAACCCTGGGCCGAGCCGGAGTGAGCATTGAGGGTGGGGGCGCGTTTGTTGTCAACGGCCACGGCGTAGGGCATTTTCTCTTCAAAGATGGAGCCGCTGCCCGGAGAGCACTCGAAGCGGCAGGTATTCGCGTGTTGGAAGTGCGCGACGTACTCGCTCAACGATTGGACCAAACCGAACCAGGCCAGTTAGGCAAGATCTCGCGCCGGATGGACGAAGCGGGCGTAAACATCGAGGTCCTCTACAGCGACCACGATCACCAGTTGATTCTTGTCGTTGATGATATGGTGAGGGGGCGAGAGGTTTCTGAAGCGTGGACACGTGAGCAGGCGCTACGCGTGCGTGAGAGAGAACAGGTCGCCAACGGATAGTTAGGAAATTCAACAAAGGGACTCGCTAGCGCGAGGAGCGAGGAATGAAGCATCACACCTATAGAGTCCAGGTAGATTGGACTGGAAACGATGGTAGGGGCACGAAGAACTACAAGGATTATCGGCGCGATCACATCATTGCGTCTGAGGGCAAACCGGAGATTCAGGGTTCAAGCGATCCCAGCTTTCGTGGAGATGCAACCTGTTACAATCCAGAAGACCTTTTGGTTGCCAGCCTTGCCGCTTGCCACATGCTCTGGTATCTGCACCTGTGCTCTGTGAACCGGGTAAGTGTGTTTTTGCGAAGTTTTTCGGTTCGTCTGATTCTCTCTGCGGGATGTGGTTTTTTGGCGGCTCTACTGGTCGCTTTTCTTGCAATGGCTCTCATGGATGCCGGTGTAATTTGAAATGTACTCGTGCCATCGCGCTTGAGCGGCACCATTTCCTTGAGCTGCTACCGGCTCCGCGCACGAAATCATACGACACTCGAATCGCCTGAACATTTCCTGCAGCGCTCGCGACGTTCTCGATTCCACATCGTCCTGCGTCATTGCCCCCTGATCTAGTGCAGTCCTATAACTGGTCTTCCGTCTAATCGCAGTTCTAAGAAGTTCTTCTAATTGATTAAGCGGTGTTCTGGCCGGACACTGTGTTACTCTCACTTCGAACTAATCACTAGGCAGGGCGCAGAAGACGAGAAGCTTTTTGTGCCCTGCTCCTCCAAAAATTCTTGCAAGGGTCGGAGTCCCGACAATGAGGTCGGCGCACTGTGAGACGGCTCCAGACAATTGCCATATTTGCAGGGTGCATACTCCTCCTCGCGGCTCTCATATGGCGACAATCCTACCTTGCCGACAAAGCCGAGTTGCGACGCTTGTACGTGTCTGGAAGCGGCGGAGATTTGGAAAACATCGAGCGGCTTTCTAAATCGCGTTCTAGCGAAGCGGTGCGATTGCTGGAGAAGTTGGCGCAGGACGGAAGAGCCTTTGGTAATGCACGAGTCGCCGCAACAATGGCTGTGCTTCGCCAAAATTCCATGCGCACTGAAAATAGTGCGATTCCCCGCCGCGATGGCTGCCTCATCCAGGTTATCCCTTCACCCTCGAGCGCCAAGAATCTGTCCCGGGGAACCCGAGCGGTATACCTGTATATATAAGGATGGAGGAACCCGGACGTCTTCACGACGCGACGTTGGTTCGGATTAGGCAGCTCGTTCGTAGCGATGGTGCAGCCCTCCCAGTCGCACATGAGAAAGGACGTGACTTGAGGCTATGGTGCGAGTTCTTCCGTCTGGTGTTCCCTTCCCGAGTCCGAGATGTGTGCGGTCCTCGTGGTAGTAGCGAATATACTCAGAGAGCCGGCGTTTCAGGTGGCGTTCGGCAACTGCAATGATGTGATCCAGGAGATCACGCCGGCAACTCCCTACCCAACGCTCTGCGACTCCATTCTGCCAAGGACTTTCGAACGAAGTGCGGAGAGGATTCACCCTCAGGGATCGAACCGCTACGGGGGCTCCAGTCCATACTTGGCATCACGATCAAAGATGACGAACCTCGGAGCGGATCCAAATGGAAATGCTTCTCGCAACTGCTGCACGATCCATGAGCTTGTCGGATGCTTTGTGATATTGAAGTGCAGGATACGCCGACGGTCGTGACTGATGACGAAAAAGCAATAGAGCACGCTGAAGGTGATCGTCGGAACAGTGAAGAAGTCCATCGCGGCAATCGCTTCACGGTGATTGCGGAGAAAGGTAAGCCAGCGCCTGGCCGGCTCCGGATCTCTAGCCGCCCGTTTCATCCAACGAGAGATCGTTCGCTCAGAGACATCAAAGCCGAGCATGAGAAGCTCGCCATGGATGCGTGGCGCTCCCCACGTGGAGTTCTCAACGACCATTCGGAAGATCAATTCCT
>QHYO01000216.1 GCA_003224135.1 Acidobacteriota bacterium
GGCGGCGAAAGGATTTTGTTTCGCTGCTGATGTATCTCACCGAACAGAAACTTTTCTTCAGCGTGAATCACGTGTTTTCCGGGCTCACCGGAAGGCGTGACGCCGACGATTTTCACTGGTTTGCTTCGTACGTGCCGGCGTTTGAAACCCGCAACGGACAGATGTGTTCGGAAGCGAACCGGCAGGCTGCGGGCCTGGCGAGGAAGCTTGGGAAAATCGCGATCGGCGGCAGCGATTCGCACACTATGAGAGGCGTGGGCCGCACTTACACGGAGGTCGCACAGGCTCGCACCGTCGCGGAATTTTTTGCGGGCTTACGCGCAAGGCGCGGGCGGGTGCGCGGCGCGGATGGAACGTGTGCAGGCCTGACAGCGGACGTTTATCGGATTATTCCAGCGGTGTTGCAGGAGAAACCCGCGACGCTGGCGCTACTGCCACTCGCCGTCCTGGTGCCAGTGTTTACCGCAGGGCATTGGATGAATGAAAAGTGGTTCTGCCGGAAATGGGCGACACACTTTGAGGATGCGCGCGAATCTCCACGCATGCTGTGGGATATGACTCCCGGAGCGGAACGAATTTGAGATTGGTGCAACTCGTGGACTAACGATATGACTGTCGCACGCCAAGTCTGGGGCTTCATCGAACGGCGCGACCACCGCCTGATGCGCCGGCTGAACCGCTGGCGTGCTCCGCGCTGGATCCGGATCTGGATGATTGCCGCCACGCGGCTGGGCGATGGATGGCTGTGGTACGCACTTGCGGCACTTTTGCTGGTGTTTGGTGGTCCGCAAAGATTTGCCGCAGTCAGCGCGGCAGCAAGCGCCGCCTTGGCCGGAGTTGCCGTCTTCAAAATCCTAAAGAGTCTCAGCCACAGACAGCGTCCATGCCAACTCGAACCGCATTGCTGGTCGAAAGTTCTGCCTCCCGACAAATTTTCTTTTCCATCCGGCCATACCATGACGGCGTTCTCAATCGCGCTTGTACTCTGCTATTTTTATCGCGGCGTCGAATTACCTCTCGGATTTTTTGCCTGCAGCATCGCGATCTCCCGCATCGTGCTGGGAATGCACTTCCTGAGCGATGTGCTGGCCGGCGCGGTCATCGGCGTAGGCCTCGGTTGCGCTTCCCTGACAGCGTTCGCTGCGATGGGCTTGATTTAGTTCTATTCGGCAGCTGCGCATCGACAGAAACTAACCGATTCCTCGGTATTTCTTGGCATTTCGATTTCAAAAACGCTTGCAATTAATGCTCTATAGCACTATTCTCTCGCATCCGAACGAGACGTGGATTTAAACCTCATTCGGTCTCATCGATTCAACGAGAGGGCTATGCCGCTAACCACAACGGATTGGGTGGTCATCGTTGGATATCTGCTGATCAATCTACTGATCGGAATTTATTACCGGCGGCGCGCCAGCGGAAATACTGCGGAATTTTTTATCTCTGGCCGCGACGTTTCCTGGTGGCTGGCTGGAACCAGCATGGTTGCCACCACGTTTGCCGCGGATACGCCGCTTCTTGTTACCGGTCTTGTGGCGACGCAAGGGATCGCCGGCAACTGGTTGTGGTGGAACCAGTGTCTGACAGGGATGCTGACGGTATTTTTCTTCGCGCGATACTGGCGGCGCGCGGAAATCATGACCGACGTTGAGCTGACGGAGTTGCGGTACTCCGGAAAACCAGCAGCGTTCCTGCGTGGACTGAAAGCAATTTATCTTGGCCTGCTGATGAACTGCTTCATTCTGGGATGGGTGACACGAGCGATGGTGGACATCATCGCAGTGCTGCTGGGGCCCGCCATTGCGCAAGGCAAGGTGTGGCAGCTTGCGCTGGGTGATCACGTGCTGATGCACTACACGCTCGGCGAGCCACGGCACACAGCGCTGATGATTTGCGTTTTTGTGCTGATTCCCTTCACTGGAATTTACACATTTATCGGCGGCCTCTGGGGAGTGCTAGTCACGGATCTTTTCCAGTTCGTGCTGAAGATGAGCATGGTGACGGTGCTTGCGTGGGTTGCCGTGAGCAAACTTGGCGGGATTAATGCCCTCATGCCCTCACATTGCAACTGCAGATCGTCGGCGACGCGGTTGCAAAAACTGGCGCGCAAACCGCGAACCCCTTGAAATTTTTTCCGGACTATCATTTGGGAATGACCACCAACGCCATCTGGACCATTCCGCTGGTTTCCTTCGTGTTGTTCCTTGGCGTGCAGTGGTGGAGTTCGTGGTATCCAGGAGCGGAGCCTGGCGGCGGCGGTTATGTCGCGCAGCGAATGTTCAGCGCGAAGGACGAAAAGAATTCACTGGGGGCAACGCTGTGGTTCAATCTGGCGAATTATGCGCTGCGTCCGTGGCCGTGGATTCTAACGGGGCTGGTAGCCCTCGCGCTGTATTCGCCGAATGGCGGGCTTAACCCAAGCGCGGATTTTGCGGCCAGTCCACAACAAGGTTACGTGATGGTGCTGCGGGACTTCCTGCCGCCAGCGCTGCGCGGACTGATGGTCGCGGCATTTCTCGCGGCGTTCATGTCCACGATCGGGACGCAACTCAACTGGGGAACCTCGTACCTGGTAAATGATTTTTACCGGCGCTTTCTGGTTCGCGGCGCGGGCGAGCGTCACTATGTGAACATCGGAAAAGTGTTCACGGTTCTGTTGGTGCTGGCCGGCGGATACGTCGCGAGCCAACTCGCGTCAATTTCCGAAGGCTGGCAGATTGTGTTGGGAATCGGGGCAGGCACCGGAGCGGTGCTGATTTTGCGTTGGTACTGGTGGCGGATCAATGCCTGGAGCGAAATTACAGCGACAGTAACGGCAGCGGTGCTGACGTTCGTGCTGGCGAAAGTTCCGTTCACGGGTAACGGTGCCGTGGTTACCGCGAAAGCCACACTGATCACCGCGGGCGTGACGACTATCGCGTGGATCGTCGGAACATTCGCAACGAAACCAGAGCCGACGGAAAAATTAGTTTCGTTTTACAGGCGCGTTCACCCCAGCATTTATGGATGGCAACCGATTGCGAAACTGTGTCCGGAATTGCCGCAAGTTCGTGACTTTGCGGCAAACACCGCGAACTGGGTAGCCGGTTGCGTGATGGTGTATACCGCGATGTTTGGCATCGGCATGCTGGTGTTCAGGCACTGGTTGAGCGGGGTGTTGCTTCTTCTAGCGAGCGGCGTGGCAGGCTGGCTGATTTTCTGGAATCTTTCCCGGCAAGGGTGGGGGACTCTTTCGGGAAGCGTGGAAAGGACGACCGCAAAGAATTGACTTCGGATTCCCCCAATGACGAAATTCCCTTTGCTGGAAATTTGTGTCGAGACACTGGACGCGGCGCTGGCAGCCGAACGCGGCGGAGCTGACCGCGTCGAGCTCTGCGAAAATCTGCAAGTGGGCGGAGTTACCCCAAGCGCTGATCTGATGCGCGCAGTGCGCAGTCAAGTTCACATTCCCGTTTTTGCAATGATCCGTCCGCGCGCCGGAGATTTTTTTTATTCGGAGATGGAGTTCAAGCAAATGGCACGCGATCTCGCGATTGCGAAGGGGTTGGGTATGGATGGCGTCGTGTTGGGACTCCTCGGCACGGACCATCGCGTGGACGTTCGGCGCACTCGAACGCTTGCGGATTTGGCGCGGCCGCTGCCGGTGACGTTTCACCGCGCGTTTGATGAAACGCCAAACTTGCGGGAAGCACTAGAAGACGTGATCGCCACGGGCGCTGCGAGGATTCTGACTTCGGGTGGAGGTCCCAGCGCGGAGCAAGGCGTCGGCGCGCTTGCAGAGCTTGTTGACGCGGGCCGCAAAAGAATAAGAATCATGCCGGGCGCCGGGATAAGCGCCGCGAATATTGAACGCATTTTGCAGACGACGCGTGCCCGAGAGGTTCACTCCGGTTTGAGTACAGTGGTGCCCTCTCCAAGAGCGGATTACCGCAAATTCGAGACGGAGGTAGGCAAGCTGGCGGAGCTGCTGAAAAAACCTCCAGCCGAGCGGTCGTAACCACGGATTGGAAGCGGTGAGACTGGCGAGGGCAAAGCGGAAAAAGTAGATGATGGCAACAAGGAAGCACGGGTGAAGCAGGAAACTGGCTGCGTTTAACGGCCTTCGATATGGCAGTTCCACGAAGGTAGGCAACCTTCACCTAACGGGTGCTCTACCAAAAGTGGCAAAAGTGCCAGCACCTAGCTACTTAAGATTTTGAAAAAACCGAAGGATCGATTGGTCAGGCTTTTTGTGCCTGGCGACGCAAGAATGTTGGAACGTCCAGATCGTCGGCTGGAACGTCCTGCGCGACGTCGCGGACATTCTGCTGAACCTGATGGACGATCGTTTGTGATTCGGATGTGTTTGACGAGCCGGAACCAGCGCCGGCAGCGGCAGCAGCGGCGACGGGAACTTCCCTGCCGGCCTTCCATGTTTTCGGTAGGAACTCCGGACGCTTGGAAACGTTTTTCTTGTTGGCTTCCTTGAAGCCGGCGGCGATGACGGTGATTTTGACAGAGTCCTTCATGGTTTCATCCTGCACCGCGCCGAAAATGATGTTGGCGTTTTCGTGCGCGGCTTTCTGGATGATGGATGAGGCTTCGTGAACTTCGTGGAGCGTGAGGCTGGGGCTGCCGCAAATGTTGATAAGGATGCCCTGCGCGCCCTGAATGGAATTGTCTTCGAGCAAGGGGCTGGCGATGGCGCGGTTGGCGGCATCGACTGCGCGGTTAGAGCCGGTGGCGACAGCCGTGCCCATGACGGCGTAGCCCTGGCCGCTCATGATGGCTTTTACGTCAGCAAAGTCACGGTTGATGATCCCTGGGACGGTGATGATATCCGAGATACCCTGCACGGCCTGGCGAAGAATATCGTCCGCGATGCGGAACGCGTCAAAGAAGCTGGTGCCACGTTCGACGGTTTCCATTAGGCGCTCATTCGGGATGACAATGACGGTGTCGACTGCGCCGATCAGATCCTGTAGAGCCTGTTCGGCCTGAAGCATGCGACGCTTGCCTTCGAAAGCGAAGGGCTTGGTGACAACGGCGACGGTTAGGGCGCCAAGCTCGCTGGCCAGCGACGCGACAACCGGAGCTGCGCCAGAGCCGGTGCCTCCTCCAAGACCGGAAGTGATGAAAATCATGTCTGAGCCTTCGAGCGCTTCGATGATTTTATCGGTGTCCTCGAGCGCGGCTTTGCGCCCGACTTCAGGATTGGCGCCCGCGCCGAGACCTTTCGTAAGTTTTGCGCCGAGCTGCAACTTCATCGGCGCCTGACAGAGTTTGAGCGCCTGCAAGTCGGTGTTCGCCGCGATGAACTCAATGCCTTCCACCTTGGCACGAATCATGCGGTTGACGGCGTTACACCCGCCGCCACCCACGCCGATGACCTTGATCTTTGCGGGCGACAACTCCTCGCTGAAGCTCATACGAATTGCGTTTTCTTTCGACGTCATTCCTATCCCCCTAACGGGCTGGGTAAAGCTCGTTATTCCTACTGGTCCAGCGCTAGGCCCGACTGGTCGGGCCCGAATGTCTACGCCCCGGCGAACATCGACCTGAGCTTGGCAACAAAATTCGTCGAACGTTGCGACTGCGTGCGGCGCGCCTTTGCGCCGTACAAGACCAAGCCGACGACGGTGGCGTACTCGGGCTGCTCAACCTGTTCCGGCATGTCCACCAGGCCGCGAGGCTCCGCGATACGAACGGGCAGGTGAAACGCCTGCTCCATCATTTCGATCAGGCCAGTGAGGCGCGCGCCGCCACCGGAAAGAACAAAGCCCGCAGGAATTTGCGAGTCAAGACCGGCGCGGCGCATTTCATCGCGGATCAGCGCCAAAAACTCCTGGGCGCGCGGCTCGATGATGTCGGTAAGCATGCGCGCGAAGATGGTGCGCGGCGGGCGATCACCAACGCTCGCGATTTCAATCGCGGTGTCTTCCTGAAGAAGCGCGGCTGCAGCACAACCGTGATGCCTCTTGATCCGTTCAGCTTCAGGGATGGGCGTGCGCAGGCCGACCGCGAGATCGTTTGTGAAATGGTCGCCGCCAACGGGAACCGCTCCGGTGTGGCGGACGACTCCGCCGCCGTAAACGACAAGTTCCGTAGTGCCGCCACCGATATCGAGGAGGCAGGTACCGAGATCGCGTTCGTCCTGCGTGAGGCAAGCTTCGGCGGAAGCGAGCGGTTCGACGACTGTGTCACTGATCAGGATTCCAGCGCGATTTGCGGCCGTGACGAGATTTTGCGTGGCGATCATCGAGGATGTGACGACATGAACGTTCGCTTCGAGGCGCTGGCCGACCATGCCGATGGCGTCGCGAATGCCGTCGTGAGCGTCCACGGAAAATTCGTGCGGCAAGACGTGCAGGACTTCGCGATCTTCGGGAAGAGAAATATTGCGCGCGGCGTCGATCGCGCGGCGAACGTCTTCACGTTCGATGTCGCGCGGGCGATTGCCGAGAGTGACGCCGCCGCGGCTATTCAAACCGCGAACGTGACTACCGGCAACGCCGATCAGCGCTGATTCGACAGGGATGCCTGAAACGCCTTCGGCTTCTTCAACAGCGCGGCGAATGGAGCTGACGGTGGAATCCAGATTGACGATGGAGCCTTTGCGCAAGCCTTTCGATTCGGCGGCGCCGAGCGCGAGGAATTTCACTTGCTCGTCGGCAAGCTCCGCGATGAGAACACAGGTTTTGGTGCTACCAATGTCCAGACCGACAAGATATTTGTCCTTCTTCGACAAGCCTCAGCTCCTCAGTTCAAGATGCACAAACTCATTTGCGCGCGTGCTTCGCGCTTTCACTTGCGCACGCTTGCGCAGGAACCCGAAGTGTCCGGATTCAAGACCGGCAAGCGGTAGCGCAAGTCAATCGACTGCACGCAGCCGTTTTCCGCCTGCCACACGGCAAAATTCTGTACGACGGTGCCATACCTCGCGGCAAAATCATTCTGGTTAAAAAATAAGGTGACGGCCTGAGTGGATTTGGCACCTGGAATTCCCGCCATGACAACGCGCAGTTCCTTGGGATTCGAAAGATCGACTTCGCTCACCTGATCGGAGGAGTGCGGATGGGCCATATCGATGGCGCGAATAAATTCCTGGTAGTTCGTCATGCGTTTCTGGCGTTCAGTGCGAGGCATGCTGTCTGTAAGACCGGTAACGATCGGAAAACGCAGATCATCGCCATGCTGGCGATCAAGAATGACTCCGAATTCGTCAATGAGAGCGAGGTCGCTGCCGTTGCGGACAAACGCGATCGGTGTGCGCTCAGAAATCTCGATGCGGATGCGGTTGGGCAGGACGCGTTGCACGCTCGCCGATTGTACCCAGGAGATTTGCTCCACTTCGCTGCGACGCGCATCGAGCGGAATGCGCAAGACGCTGCGGTCGTGATCTTTGTAAAACGGGGCCAGTACGGCTTCGCGCGAGACGATGTGATTGCCGGTGACTTCAACCTGCTCTGGCCTGAGCAAAAGGACTTTCGGGGAGTGGAGAAGAAAATCGCCCGCAACATAAGCGACCACACCACAACCAGCAACAATCACCAGCCAACCGAACATCGTGCGATAGCGTGAAAGATTTTTGCCGCCGAATTTCTTGCGCCGAATCTCGACGGGTTTCTGCCGGCGTAGATAGCGCGGCTCGTCATTTTCGACAAGCTCCGGCCGGTACGATTCCCCATCGGCAACGGCGGCGTTTTTGCGTATGGCCTTCACGCGTTCCACACTACGACCTCGTTTTCGAGTTGCACACCAAAAGCATTTTCGACGCGTCCGCGGACCTCAGAGATCAAAGTGAGCATGTCCTTTGCCGAGGCCCGGCCCGCGTTGACGAAGAAATTCGCGTGGCGGTCGCTAACTTTGGCGTCGCCGACGCTCAAGCGTTTCAGGCCAAGCTCGTCAATCATGCGGCCCGCGGAGGCTCCGAGAGGATTTTTGAAGATGCAACCGGCACTTTTCTGCCCGAGGGGCTGGCTCGAACGCCGCTTCTCATTGCAGATACGAATCCCTTGAAGAATTTCTTTGAACGGTTTGGA
>QHYO01000213.1 GCA_003224135.1 Acidobacteriota bacterium
GAACAAAACCTGATTCGTCCATGAAGCTGTGCTCTCCGCTTCGCTCAAAAACATCAGCACCGAGGACCCAACCGATAGCTGGTCGCCGTGCATCAGTTGCTGTTCGTCCACCGGCACGCCGTTCACCCGCGTGCCGTTACGGCTACCCGCGTCCCGC
This sequence comes from Acidobacteriota bacterium, assembly GCA_003224135.1. GTDB lineage: Bacteria > Acidobacteriota > Terriglobia > Acidiferrales > UBA7541 > Acidiferrum. The sequence goes on from QHYO01000213.1 coordinate 158, forward strand.
ACACTGCATTTGGCGCCTTCGCGTCTTACGACGCAATGTCGCCTTGAGAGCGACCCGTCGCCGGCCGACAACTGATTTGCTGCATCGCGCCCGATCGAAACCTCGCCCTCCGGCAGCACACACAGGCTGCCTTCCAAGGGCCCAGCAACGCCAATCAACCGGGGATTCATTCCTATTCCCACGCTGTTCTTTATCACACTTTCCGGGCTTCGGGGCCCGCTACTGAAGGAGCTAGCCGTTAGCCGATCAGCGGGCTGTCATTAACCATTGGGTTAGCGAAACCTGCTCCATCAGCGTTTCTGAGCGCCTCCGGTCCCGGGCCATCATCGTAACCTCCATATTCGTCAATGTCTTACATTTTGACGGCCGACGCTTGACCGAATCCTTCTGCTGGCACTCCACCTGCATTCTCTCTGCATGTCCTTGGTTATCAAAGCCACCGACAACACCAGAACGGACGAAAGCAGCAGAGCTCGGCAGTCGGCATTTGTCGCAGCGGCCCGGCCTTCTGTTCGCCGTTTTTCGGAGGAGGTTTTATGAATCGCTTACGCTTTGGTTTTCTTGGTTTGGGATTGCTTCTCGCAGTTTCCGCCGCTCAGGCGCAGGAAACTCGCGTCAAGGCAAACATCCCCTTTGATTTCGTCGTGGGGAATAAAGTTCTTCCCGCCGGCGAATACATGGTAGTCGCCGAAGGCTCCAGCAACCAGGCAATCGTGATCCGCTCGGATGACACCAAGTCCGCCATCCTTTCACTTACACAGTCTTGCTCGTCCTTCCATCCTTCGGACAAAACAAAGTTGGTCTTCCATACCTTGGCTGGCCGCTATTTCTTGTCCCAGGTCTGGATGCAAGGCTACGACAAGAATCATAATCCGGCGGAGGAGTTCATCCTCGCAGCCACGCTCACCCGCTGAAGCATCGGCAGCCTTATCTCTGACATTGCCCGGCTTCGGCCCCTCACCCCGCGGGAAGAAGGCATGGTCCAACGCATCACGAAACGCGTGGACTGTGCCTTCTTTCTTTTTTCTTCATTTCATCCGGCCGTTGGGACTCCACCTCTGCCCGCACCTAAGCAACATAAAGCGCAAATTGCAAGATTCCGGTCCACAATTTCATCAACTACTCGCGCCTCGTGATGAGGCCGTTAATTATTCGCTTCGTTGACTTGCCTTGTGGCTCACCCTAAGATGAGGCTCTCCGAGGGCAGTTACGCGCTTCCGGTTCAGCAAAACTCCGGACTTCCCAGGCTGCCTTCCACAGGAGGCTCGCGAATCGAGGACCTGGCGCAATCGAAGAACGCTGTAGTGATCCTTCGCCCATGGAATCCGCGGTAAACCCTACCCTCTACGCGTACACTCGCCTGAACCCTCGCCGCAACCTTTATCGCATCCCGTTGCCGTAGTCCCGAGTCATGCGGCCAATCCAGTAAACCCAGGCCTGGAACAAAGACGTAGCAGCCGGATTGTCTACCCTGATTCATTTGCAATGAATCCGAATCGTCTGTTCTTCTCCTGCCTGCTCCGGTTGAGCCGGTCTCCCTCGCGGTGCTATTCTCGCTGCATGGCGGATCCTACGATTTCTCCGCCGGAGGCAGTTCCGTCCCCGGTGCTTGATCACTCCCGGCGTCAACTGGAAGCGCTGCTCGACGTCAGCGAAATCATCGCGCAGCATCGCGATCTGAAGACGCTGTTCCATGAGCTTGCCCTGCGCCTGCATTCCGTCGTCGATTCCGATTTTCTCACTCTCGTGTTGCACGATCCCGCCAAGAATGTCATGCGGCTTCATGTGCTCGAAACCCGTCTCGAAACCGACAAGCCTCTCGGCATGGAACATCCCGTCGACGGCAGTCCTTCCGGCTGGGTTTGGCAAACGCAGCAACCATTTATCGTCGAAGATGTCCTGACAGAAACGCGCTTTCGAGACTTTCTTACGAAGCTGCGCGACGAAGGCGTTCGCTCCTTCGCTGCCCTTCCGCTCACCACAGCGCAGCGCCGGCTCGGCTCCATGGGCTTCGGCCGATTGCGTCCCCAGGCCATTTCCGATTCCGATATTCAATTCATGCAACGCGTCGCGGCTCAGGTGGCAGTCGCCGTGGACAACGCGCTGAACTTCGAGTCCACGCAGGCTTACCAGCGAGAACTCGCCGAACAGCGAGACAGCCTACAGGTCCTGCTCGACATCAACAACGTCCTGGTCACCAGCCGCGAGCTTAGCGACCTTTTTCGCGGCATCGTCTCTGCGCTGACTCGAGTGATTCATCATGACTACACGAGCCTGGCCCTGCTCGATGTCGCGACCAATCGACTGAGGCTGCATGCGCTCGATTTCGACGGTTCTGATACCCTCCTTGCCGGAAAGGAAGTCTCCGTCGCGCTCGATCAATCTCCCGCCGGCCGATGCATGCTCTCCGGGAAGCCCACCATTTTTCATGGCGCGGAGTTGGATCAGTTTCCCGCCGAGCTGGTTCGCGTGCTCCGTGAAAAAGGTCTCACGTCTGTATGCTGTGTTCCTCTACTCAGCAAGGGGCGCGCGTTCGGTACTCTCAATCTTGCCAGCCGGCGCCTCAACGCTTTTTCCGACGGCGACGCCGATCTTCTTAACCGCGTCGCGGCCCAAATTGCCATTGCCGTTGAAAACGCACTTGCTTTCAAGGAAATCGACTCCCTCAAAAACAAGCTCGCCGTCGAAAAACTTTATCTCGAGGAAGAAATTCGCAGCGAATTCAATTTTGAGGAAATCGTCGGCGAGAGTCCTGCTATAAAACGCGCTCTGGCGCAAGTGGAGCTCGCCGCCCCCGGCAACACCACCGTTCTGATCCTCGGCGAAACCGGCACCGGAAAAGAGCTTATCGCGCGCGCCATTCACAATTTAAGTCCGCGCCGCGAACGCACGTTCGTGAAAATAAATTGTGCTGCCATTCCTTCCGGGCTGCTCGAAAGTGAACTTTTCGGCCACGAACGCGGAGCCTTCACTGGCGCTGTCAGCCAGAAAGTAGGCCGCTTTGAGCTCGCCGATCGCGGCACAATTTTCCTCGATGAAGTCGGCGACATTCCGCTGGAGCTTCAACCCAAGCTGCTCCGTGTTCTTCAGGAACAGGAGTTCGAGCGCCTGGGCGCGACTCGCACGGTTCGCGTGGATGTTCGCGTCGTCGCTGCCACCAACGCTGACCTGAGCCGTCTGGTGGCCGAACGCAAATTCCGCAGCGATCTCTTCTACCGCCTCAATGTTTTCCCCATTCAGATTCCGCCGCTTCGCGATCGCCGCGAGGATATTTCGCTGCTGGTGCGTTACTTCGTCCAGAAATTCAGCCGCCGCCTCAACAAAACTGTTCAGTACGTTCCCGCGGACGCGATGGATGCTCTGGTTTCATATTCCTGGCCCGGCAATATTCGCGAACTCGAAAATCTTCTTGAGCGCGCCGTGATTCTTTCGCCCGGCAAGGAACTTCGCGTCCCGCTCTCGGAACTCCGCAACGCTCCTGCGATGCCTGAGGCGGAAGAATCTCCACTTGCCGCGTCGACTGCGGCCCCCGTTGCCACCTTGGAAGAAGCGGAACGCCAACATATTCTTCGCGCGCTTCGTCAGACAGAGTGGCGCATCGCCGGTCCGCGCGGTGCCGCCAACCTTCTTGGCATGAAGCGCACCACGCTTCAGGCGCGCATTCGCAAGCTCGGCATCCGCCGTCCGTTGTAGCTCTTCGAAGTTTTCACAGTGTAGGGATCGTCTTCCTATTAGGCCGGCCTTTTGCACTTCTGGTTTATCTCAACTCCGTATTCAACAGATTCGCCAGCCGGGTTCCCGCCAGCGCCGCGCGTTGTTTTGCCAATTTCCCGGCGTTTTTCTTGTATTGCGTCGAGAGCGTGAACGGTCCGTCTCCGGCCGCGATTGGCGCCGAATAAACGGTTTGCTGCGCTTCCTGAAAACTCTCCGCGATCCAATCTTTTTCGTCTGACTTCGCCGCCAGCTCCGCATTGGGTTTCGGCAGCTTTCTGGCCGCCTGCGTCGCCGTCTTCAAATTGTTTTGTTTCCCGAGCAAATCGTCCCAAAACGCGTGGAGCTGGCACTTCGCGCAATCGAGCTTCACCAGATTTCCGCCCGCATCGCCGTCCGGATCCGTGCTGCTCACGCGCGTTGAAGCATGCAGGGGTTGATGAATGTCGCCAACCAGATGCAGCAGCCAGGTCAGATCGTACGATTTCAACGCGTCAGTCGCAGTCGTCGACGCCAACACTCCACGAAACAGCGCGATGCGCTCCTGTGCATTCGGCGTGGGAATCGTCGGCAATGTAGTTCCATCCGTCGTAAACGGTGTATCGATGAAGTGCCAATACTTGTGCATCAGCAAGTCGTCGTAGCCGGTGTTCTTGCCGGGATCAGGGCTCCCGTCAGGCCGGTTCCCGTTCTGGCCTCCGTCTTTCGTGTAGGTCGAATCCCGCTTGATCTGATCCGCCCAGGTCGCCGCAATCATGAAGATCATTAGGTCTTTGTCGCCGGCCGATGCGTTTGGCACTTGTTGGCTCACTGTCGCCGCCCAATCGTTGTATTTCGGATTCAGCTTCAACAGCGCGTTCACTCGTTCCCGCGTCGCCGGCGTCAATTGCTTGTACGCCAGGTATGCCACGCTCATGTGCCCCTGCTCATTCCACCCAAATGCCTGCTCGCCCAGCACCAGTACCAATCCCAACACCACTCCAATCGTGCTTTCGAATCCCCAAACACTTCCTACAAGTTCATGAATTCGTGTTTTGCTTGGACGCCCGCACTTTCTCTACGGTTTCTTCGCGTCTCGTGTAAAATCGTCTGTTCAACTTCACGCAAAAGGGCTACTCATGTCTAACATCAGCACCCGCAAAGGAATCATCGGCATCCTCACCGGAGGCGGCGATGTCCCCGGACTCAATCCCGCGATTCGCGGCGTCACTTTCCGCGCGCTCCGTGAAGGCTATCAAGTCATCGGCTTCCGCCACGGATGGGGCGGCCTGATCGACATCGTGCGCGACAAATCCTACGACAACTCCGAGAATTTCC
>QHYO01000219.1 GCA_003224135.1 Acidobacteriota bacterium
ATTTCGATGCCAAGGTTTGGCGTTGGCGGTTTTCCTTATCGGCTTTCCGGGCGTAGCATCGAAGTTGGGGTACCACTGTGAAAACCAGCTTGTTTGAAATATTCAAAATTGGGATCGGGCCTTCGAGTTCGCACACGGTGGGCCCGATGCGGGCGGCGGCTGCGTTTGTGGCGGGACTACGCTCTGGCGGCTTGCTCGAGAAGACGGCGCGTGTGGAGGCGAATCTATACGGCTCGCTGGCGCTTACTGGACATGGGCACGGAACTGATCGCGCGGTGCTGCTGGGTTTGAGCGGCGAATTGCCGGACCAGATTGCTCCGGAGAGCATCGAGCCGAAACTGGCTGCGATTCGAAGGGCGAGGAGTTTGCGGCTGGCTGGCGCGCGGGCTGTTCCTTTTGAAGAAGCGAAGGATCTGCAGTTTCACAAAGACAAGACGCTTCCCTTCCATTCAAATGGCATGCGGTACCGGGCGATGGACGCGACTGGCGCGGTCATTGCGGACCAGTTGTACTACTCGATTGGCGGCGGGTTTGTTTTGCGCGAAGGTGAAGCTGCGGGAGCGCATGCGAAGCCTGCGGTGAAATATCCGTTTACGAGTGCTGCGGAGTTGTTGAAGATTGCCGCCGAACACGGAATGGCGGTGTGGGAAATCGCGCTAGAGAACGAAAAGGCTTGGCATACGGAGCAGGAGATTCGGGAGTACGTGCAACGCATCTGGAAGGTGATGCAGGACTGCATGGCGCGCGGACTTGCAACGGAAGGGATATTGCCGGGCGGATTGAACGTGAGGCGGCGGGCGCCGCGCTTGGCGAAAAAATTGGGAGAGAGCGGGAGTGGCGATCCGCTGGCGCCGATGGATTGGGTGAATGTGTACGCGATGGCGGTGAACGAAGAGAATGCGGCTGGCGGACGCGTGGTGACGGCACCGACGAACGGAGCGGCAGGGATTGTTCCAGCGGTGGCGCAGTACTACATGAGATTCGTGCCGGGAGCGGACGAACCGGGCTTGCTTCGGTATTTTTTGACGGCCAGCGTGATTGGAGTTTTGTACAAAGAGAATGCGTCGATCAGCGGCGCGGAAGTTGGTTGCCAGGGCGAGGTAGGAGTGGCGTGTTCGATGGCAGCGGGAGGACTGGTGGCAGCGCAGGGCGGCGAGAACGGACAAATCGAATACGCGGCGGAAATTGGGATGGAACACAATCTAGGAATGACGTGCGATCCGATTGGCGGGCTGGTGCAGATTCCGTGCATTGAACGGAACGCGATGGGCTCGGTAAAGGCCATCAACGCCTGCCGGATTGCATTGCGTGAAGGTAGCGAACATAAGGTGTCGCTCGATCAGGTGATTGAGACGATGTATCAGACAGGGATGGATATGCAGTCGCGATATAAGGAGACGTCGCTCGGTGGGTTGGCGTTGAATGTGATTGAGTGCTGAGAGCCGTTCGTCAGCAATAAGTTTTGGGTTCCAAGAAGAATCGGAGAAAGGTGGAGGGTGAAACGGCGCTCCCATCGATACGCGGCAATCAATACACCTTGCTTGGTCTGTCTTCAAAATGCCCCGATTCGGATGCGGTCGTGGCAGAAGCGCGCAGCTGGCTGCGACCCTAGACGAGAAAAGAATGGCTGCCTGAAGTAGCCGCTACAAAGGCGAAGAGCACAGCAAGCTTGCCTGTGCTACCTGTTGCCACGATAATTCGACCTTCTTTCGCTCGCGGCCGCCAAAATAGCTTATTTTCATGGTTCGCTCGAAGAACCATGATTTATTCGTACCGGAGGGCTTCTACGGGGTCTAGTTTGGCGGCTTGCATGGCGGGGAGCCAGCCGCTGATGACGCCGACGATGATGAGGATGGCGCTCGACAGGAACATGGTCATGAATGAGAGCGTGAGGTGGATATCCACTTTGCCGGATTCGTCTTCATAGGCGGGGCCGAGGAATGGCAGAGTACCGATGGCGACGGTCAGTCCCCAGGAGAGAAGCATGCCGATGGCTCCCGCGGCGATGGTCATGACGAGAGCTTCCAAAAGAAACTGCCAGCGGATGTGAGCTTTGCGCGCGCCGAGGGCGCGACGAAGGCCGATTTCGCGAACGCGCTCTTCGACCGAGACCAGCATGATGTTCATTACGCCGACGCCGCCGATGCCGAGCGTCATGGCGCCAATCAGAAACAACAGTGCTTCGATGCCGATGGTGATGCCTTCCATGATGGGCTTGAACTCTTCGCGGCCGAACATGGTGATGGCGCGCTTGTCAGACGGCGAAAAGTGCTGGCGATTGGCAATGGCGGTGCGAAATTGCGTCATGGCCGCGGCTTCGAAGCCTGGGGCGATCGGCTCCCACACCAAGACGCTGGCATATTTTGTGTCCCACAAATCGCCTGCCGCGGTATAGGGAATAAATGCAGAGCTATCGTCGCAATTGAAATAGCAGCTGTCGGAAAACTTCATGTCCATGGAGCCGATGACGGTGAATGCGACTCCTTTGATTCGAACGGTCTCGCCAACTGCCGGCTCGCCGCTGAAGAGTTTCTTGCGCAACTCCGCGCCGAGAAAGACGACGCGTCGGCGTTCGGCAATGTCTTCCGGAGAGATCCAGCGCCCATCGCTCGGAATCTCATTGCGCATATCGCCATATTCGGGAAAGACACCGCGGACGGCGGAGTCTTTCAGGCGTTCACCGTAAGAGACTCCCTGAAATTTGACTGTTTCGCGGGTCACGCGGCGGATCAATGGCGATTGTGCTTTCACCCATTCGGCGTCTTCCGCTTCGAAGCGAACGGGTTTGCCGGCACGCTCGCCGCCAGCTTGTTCGCTGGTGGTGCCGGGCCAGGCGATGACGGCGCCTTTGCCGAATACTTCGAAGGTGTACATCAGCACGCTGCGAAAGCCGGCGCCATAGCTGAGCAATAGTGTGACGGCGACGATTCCCCAGGAGATTCCAGACATGGTTAGGAAACTGCGAACCGGGTTGCGACCTAGCGCCGTCCATGCTTGCTTAAA
>QHYO01000017.1:0-5806 GCA_003224135.1 Acidobacteriota bacterium
CCGAGCAAATGGGAATTATCTTTATCGACGAGATCGACAAAGTAGCAGGCCGCGAGTCCGGACACGGACCGGACGTGAGCCGCGAAGGTGTGCAGCGCGATATTTTGCCGATCATCGAAGGCACCACGGTGAACACCCGCTACGGGATGATTCGCACCGACCATATTTTGTTTGTGGCGGCCGGCGCGTTCCACGTGACGAAACCTTCGGATTTGATTCCGGAACTGCAAGGCCGGCTGCCGATCCGCGTGGAGCTGCAATCTCTGAAAGAAGAAGACTTCGTAAGAATTCTGACCGAACCGAAAAACGCACTGATCAAACAGTACGTGGCGCTGCTGGAGACGGAAGGAATCAAGCTGAACATTACGGATGACGCCGTCGAGACGATTGCGCGCTTTGCGACGACAGTGAACGAACAGACGGAAAATATCGGCGCGCGGCGGCTGCATACCATTCTTGAAAAGGTATTGGACGAGCTGTCGTGTGAGGCTCCGGATCTGAAGAAAAAAGCAGTGAAGGTGGACGCCGCGTACGTGAACAAACAGCTCGCGGACATCGTGAAGAATCAGGATTTGAGCCGGTACATTCTGTAGAAATCGAAATACGAAACGCGAAATTCGAGTGCCGGAGCCACGAATTCGGTGAATGGTCGCAGAACCATCCTCCACTGCAAGCAACGTTTCGATTTTCGAATTTTGATGCTCTTTTTTTTGACTCTGTGTGGCTGCGGAGCACCGGGCGAACCGCAGCCGCCCTCCCCTCCGATACCGGCACCCATCACTGATTTGACCGCGCACCAGCAGGGCAACCGTGTCCAGCTGGTCTTTACATTGCCATCACGCACCGCTTCCGGTGAACGGCTTGCAGAACGTCCCGCTATGGAAATCTTTCGAGGTTCGCTGAGGCCAAACGGCTCGCCGGACAACAAATCCTTCAAGCTGGTCTACACAATTCCCGGAGCGTTGGCCGATGCTCACACCGCGGAGGGGAAAATTCAGTTCAGCGATCCGCTCCCGCCGGAAGATATGCCTACAAGACCGGGCACGACGTACGCATATCGAGTTCGCACACGGGCGTCGAAGAAACTGAACGCACGCGTAACACAGAACGCAATAGAGCTGTCGTGGCCCGTCCCCGCGCTGGGCGGCGCCCAAAACGCGGGCGAAACCCTCGTTGGATATCACGTTTATCGCGGCGAACTGGAGACCACGGCGTTGAACCCAGCGTCCGACGATCTTTCGCAGGCAAAGTGGAAGTCGCCTCCGGGTTTGCTCTCTCCCGTAGAGAGCAATTCGTATCACGACACGTCGTTCGATTTTGGCAAGACGTATGCCTATCAGGTGCGAAGCGTGGTGATCGCGGAAGGAAATCCAGTTGAATCGGACGATTCTGCGCCGGCGATTGTGACGCCACGCGATACATTTCCTCCTGCTGTGCCGCAGAATGTCGTTGCGGCGGAGATTCCCGGCGCCGATGGCGTTCGCGTCGTCGATCTTTCGTGGTCCATCAATGTGGAAAGCGATTTTGCTGGGTACCGCGTCTATCGTTCAGAAAAGCCGGATGAACGCGGGCAGCCAGTGCCAATCGAGCTGTTACTCTCGCCATCGTATCGCGATTCTACGGTCCAGCCCGGCCACCGTTATTGGTATGTAGTGACCGCAGTGGATCGCGCGGGCAATGAAAGCGTCCCCTCAGAACCAGCAGCCGTCGATTTGACGCAACCTTTGCCATAGGTATGGGTTCATAGAGCATGAGGTGGGAATACCACGGATGTCCGTTCGCGAAGGCAATTCTGAAACGGTTCGGCGCAATGCGGCGCGGCACGTTGCGGTCTGGATTGGCGTTTACACCGGCCTTGCGCTTTCCATTTCGCTCGCCGCGTGGATTATTGTGGCGAACCGCTTCCCTTTTCTTGAGCCGTTTGACCGCGAGCGCAATCTTGCGGCGACCACATTGATTGGTTTGTTTGCGCTCATCCCTGTGATGCGATATATGAACGCGCCCAGATCGCTCGTGATGTCCGGCTTAGTTGCCTGGGGAATGTTGAGTTTCTCATACCGGCTTCTTTGCATATTTTTTCCCAGATTGTCGGGCATACGGACTCCCACGCAAGTACTGATGTTCGGAGCGCTCTTCTATCTGATTTCCGCCACCGTGGCTTGGATGGTGGCCGTGGTCTGGAAAGTCCGGCAAAGCGACTCGTCTCACTCACACGTGAACCGCTGAACTGCTACACTGATCAACCATGAAATTTTGCAGATTTATTTCTTCCTCCGGAGGCGCGAGCTCTGCGTTTCCCCGCTACGGCATTCTCGAGGGAGAAAACGTCCAGGAAATCTCAGCGGCTCCATGGACAGAATGGAGCGGCATGGGTCGGTCGTTCCCCCTAACTTCTGCGCGGCTGCTTGCGCCGGTCGAGCCGAGAAAAATTGTTTGCGTTGGCCGCAATTATTCTGCTCACGCTGCGGAGCTGGGGAATGATGTTCCAAAGGAACCGCTGATTTTTCTGAAGCCGCCGACCTCAATCGTCGGTCCCTCCGATGCGATTGTTCTTCCAAAGTATTCGCGGCGAGTTGAGCACGAAGGAGAATTGGGGCTGGTCATCGGCCGCAAGTGCTCGCATCTGAATGATCAGGAAAATCCACTGGACTACGTGCTGGGCTATACGTGTGTGAACGACGTGACAGCGCGAGACTTGCAAAAAGCTGACGTGCAATTCACTCGCGCAAAGGGCTTCGACACGTTTTGTCCAACCGGGCCATACATCGAATCTGAACTGCATCCGGGGGATCTGCTGGTCGAGGCATTGGTGAACGGCGAAGTACGTCAATCCGGAAGAACGTCGCTCATGGTGTTTCCGCCACCGTTTCTGGTGCGGTGGATTTCCCGGATGATGACGCTCGAGCCCGGCGACCTGATCGCCACGGGAACGCCGTCAGGCGTGGGTCCCCTCGTCGAACAAGATGTGGTGGACATTCGAATCGGCGGGATTGGCGTGTTGAGCAATCCGGTGCATGCTCCTATGGCGTAGATTCAATTCGGCGGCAGCAATTGGTTAAAATAGGTGCACTTGGGATTGCCGCTGGGCCTGACGCGCAGAGCGCTGGTTTGTGGCACATGGCGCGCTCTCCCGTAATCAAAAATGGCTGAGGGTTCAACGTTGAAGAGCTTGATTGCTGATTGGAAAATGGTTGCCGCGGTTGCGGGAGCGGCGCTTGCCGGAATCGCCATGATCGCGTATGCGTTTTTTCGTCCGGCGGTGGATCCCGAAGAAGCGGAACGCAAGCGCAGGCTTCACCTGAACCAGATTGGACGTATTGCGGAAGGCCAGGTGGTGGAGCTTGCCGAGCACGATGTCGAACCACCGCCTGCTTCACGCGGAATCTTTGGAAGCAAACCACAGCCGTTGGTAACGAACCGTTCGCGCCAACTTGTTTCTTACAGCTACGCAATTTCTGGCGTCACATATCACACGGCGCAGGACATCACCGGGCTCGAAAGCCAGGTACGGCTGGAACGGCTTGTTGCCGGGCAACCTGCCAGCATCAAGTATGATCCGTCAAATCCCGTGGATTCGATTCTGGTGGCCGACGATTGGTCGGGTTTGCGCTAAGCTAGAACCGTTGCGACGGCGGCGGAAGGCCGCCTTCTCATTCGTTGCCGCGCCAGAGTTCTCTTCATGAAACGAATCCTCGCCTCCATCCTGACAACGATCCTGATCATTCTTATGACGTTGATTGCCATGTTTGTGCTGGTCGGCGCAACTTTGAAAGTGACGGCCATCCAGTCGTCGGTGACTCGCGCTGCGGCAATCGGCGCGGAGATTGTGTTTGGGATCGCGTTGCTTCTCGGCACGGTATGGCTCGCCACGCACCTTGCTGTCCGCATTTTCCATGTCCAGGAACCGCATTCCACCGGAGAGCCGCGTGCCTGAGAAAAAATCATCGCCAGCCACCGCGAATTCACAGCGGGGACGAATCGCGGAATTGCGGCGGCGCAGCGAAGAAGCGGAGGCCGGTGGCGGGCCAGAGCGGCGCGAACGCGAGCACAAAGCGGGCAAACTGACTGCGCGCGAAAGAATTGATTTGTTGCTCGACGAAGGCTCTTTCGAAGAGCTCGATAAGTTTGTGCGGCATCATTGCACCGATTTCGGCATGGAATCGCAGCGGCCTGCCGGCGACGGATTTGTAACCGGATTCGGGCGAATAGACGGCCGGCTCGTCTATGTCTTTGCACAGGACTTTACCGTGTTCGGCGGTTCGCTTTCTGAATCGAATGCGCAGAAAATTTGCAAGATCATGGATCTAGCCATGCGCAACGGCGCTCCCGTGATTGGCTTAAACGATTCCGGCGGCGCGCGCATTCAGGAAGGCGTAATGTCGCTCGCGGGTTACGCCGAAATCTTTTTGCGCAACACGTTGGCCAGCGGTGTGATCCCTCAAATCAGCGCGATTATGGGACCGTGTGCGGGAGGCGCCGTGTATTCTCCTGCGATTACCGATTTTATTTTCATGACCCGCGAAACTTCGTACATGTTTGTCACGGGGCCCGACGTGATCAAGACCGTGACCCATGAAGAGGTGACCAAGCAGGAGCTTGGCGGCGCGATGACGCACAACGAAAAGAGCGGCGTGGCACATTTCATTTCACGCGACGACGCCGACGGCTGCGCGATGGTTCGCGAGCTGCTGGGATTTCTGCCTTCGAACAATTTGGAAGATCCGCCGCGGCGCCACACAAACGATCCGGTGACGCGGCGGGATGCCTCGCTCAATTTGCTCGTTCCTGCGGATCCGCTGAAGCCCTATGACATCAAGGACGCCATTCATTCCGTTGTGGACGACGGCTACTTTTTTGAAGTTCATGAGCACTTTGCAAAAAATCTGGTAGTGGGATTTGCGCGCATGGACGGCCGCTCTGTCGGCATCGTCGCAAACCAGCCGGCATTTCTTGCCGGCGTTCTCGATATCAACGCGTCCGTGAAGGGCGCGCGGTTTGTGCGCTTTTGCGATGCATTCAACATTCCGTTGATCACATTCGAAGATGTGCCCGGATTTCTTCCCGGAACGCAGCAGGAATTTGGCGGGATTATTCGTCACGGTGCAAAGTTGCTGTACGCGTTTGCGGAAGCGACGGTTCCGAAGATTACGGTGATCACTCGTAAAGCGTATGGCGGGGCGTATTGCGTTATGGCTTCAAAACACATCCGCACGGATGCAAACTTTGCCTGGCCAATGGCGGAGATCGCCGTGATGGGGCCGGAAGGCGCGGTAAACATTGTCTACAAGCGCGAATTGGACAAGGCGCCCGAAGCGGAACGTGAAAAATTGCGCCAGGAAAAGATCACCGAGTTTCGCGAGCGGTTCGCAAACCCATTCATCGCAGCAGAACGTGGCTACATCGATGCGGTGATTGAGCCGGCGGAAACTCGCACGCGCATCATCACCGCGCTGCGCTCTTTGGAAAACAAGCGAGACACGAATCCAAAGAAAAAGCACGGCAACATCCCTCTGTAAAAACGGCTGTCATCCTAAGCTTTCCGGTTCCTGCCGAACGCGAAGGATCGAAAGTCCGCGGGCTCGCCACGATGGCGTCTCGTCCCCAACCATTATTATTTCAGCAGATACTCCTTCAAGAATTCCACGGTGGCGTAGAACTGAAAATCCTGATTTGTCTTTTTCCGGAAGGCGTGGCCTTCGTCTTTGCCCATCAAATACCAAACAGGCGTGCCCTGCTTTTTCAGTGCGGCGACGATCTGTTCGCTTTCGCTGACTGGAACGCGCGGATCGTTCTTGCCGGCCACGAC
>QHYO01000017.1:5893-20555 GCA_003224135.1 Acidobacteriota bacterium
ACAAGGTTGGACATACCCACGATGTCCACCGAGCACTTGATGCGGTCGCTGTAAAACGTGGAAACCGCAAGCGTCATGTGTCCGCCGTAACTGCCGCCGGTAACGCAGATGCGGCTCGCGTCCAGATCCGATTGCGCGCCGATCCAGTCGAAAAGCGAATTGATGTCTTTGTACGTGTCCTCCCGCTGAAAGCCGTTGTCCAGCAGCGAGAATGTCTTGCCGTAGCCTGTCGATCCGCGCACGTTCGGATAAATGAGCGCGATTCCCAATTCATTTAAATAGTAATTGCTCCGGCCCAAAAACACAGGCTGTGATTGGCCCTCCGGTCCACCGTGAATCACGACCAGCACCGGCCGCTTCCCCGAAAATTTCGCGGCGGGCGGCCGATAAAGAAAACCTGAAATTTCTTTTCCATCGAAACTTTTCCACTTTACGATTTCGGCTTCGGGAAAGGCGTCCGTCTTCACAGCGGTTTCGCTCGTGGTCCATCGTTCAAGCCTTCCGGTAGTTACATCGACGGAATACGCGTCACCGGAACCACGGACGTTCGTCACAGTAAAGCCGAGGTCGCGGCTATTCTGGTGCCAACGAATCACGCCGACTACGCCTGCAGGCAGCTTCGGCAATGCTGCGTCTTTGTCAAAGCCGGAATTCCGCACATGGACAATGTTGACGCCCGCTTCGTTGGTGACGAAAGCGATCCGCCGCCCATCGTGGGAGATTTCAAAGGATTCAACGTCCCACGGAATATCTGACGTGAGGTATTTGTGTTGCTTGGTTGCCAGGTCGAGATACGCCAGCCGGTGGAATTCCGAGTCTTTATCTGTCGTGACATAAATACCTTTACCATCCTTGCTGAATTGACCGTCGTTGTAGGAGATTTTTTCTTTCGTGTCGCGTGGTGTCAGCGAAATTTTCTCTCCTGTCGTAGAGTCCACCAGCCAGAGATAGGACTCATTGATCGAAAGTCCTTCCAGCAGGAGGATGTGCTTGTCGTCCGGCGACCAATCAAGAGGCTGCCATCCGCCACCTTCCAATTTCGTCAGCAGGTGATCTGTTTTCGGGTCGGCGGGATTCATGACCCACAGATCGGTATCCTGTCCGGTGCGCCGCGTGGACATGTACGCGATCTCATCTCCTTTTGAAGACCAGGGACCGAGAAGATTTCGCGCCTTTCCATCGGTCAGCAAAGTCACGTCGCCCGTTCTTAAGTCGTAGCGATAGAGCTGATACCATTCGCCGCCGCCGATGTCCTTACCGAAGACAATGTAGTCGCCACTGTTGGGATGAAATCGTCCATTCGCAACGGCATCAGAATAGAAGGTGAGTTGCTGACGCGCGCCGCCCGGCATCGCGACCAAATGCAGTTGAGACGTGTCGCCGAAACGCGTGGCAATCAGCATTTCGCGTTTCACTGGACTCCAGTCAGTTAAGCCCGCGCTTCGGTAAGCACCGTAACGCCCCGCGGTCTCAGCCAGTGAAGCAGGAATTTTGGGAACGCCATCGGCAACGATGCTTTCAGGAGGCGTGACCGTCGGCTCCTGTGCGGGGACCGATGCCGCGATGAACAGCCAGATCGCACCCATCGATATCCAGATTTTGTGTGTGTTTAGTTTCATTGACCAGATTTCTCCTTTTGCCGTGGCGACATCCCTTATACTCGAAACAATTAGACACGCAAGTCAAATGGCGCGGATTGCGGGTACGGAGCGCGTGCTAGAATCTCGCTGCATTCCAAATCAAGCATGTTCCGGAAAATCCTCATTGCGAACCGCGGTGAAATTGCCGTGCGTATTCTCCGCGCGTGCCGCGAGCTGGGCATCCGAACCGCTGTTGTTTTTAGCGAAGCGGATCGCAAGTCATTGCACGTACGGTTGGCGGACGAAGCATATCTTATCGGTCCAGCAGCTTCGCGCGAAAGCTATCTGCGCATCGATAAAATTATGGATGTTGTGCGGCGCGCAGGTTGCGACGCAATCCACCCTGGGTATGGTTTCCTTGCGGAGAATGCCGCGCTGCCGCGTGCTTGCGTCGAAGCAGGCATTACCTTCATCGGACCATCCGCGGAAGCGATGGAAGCGCTAGGCGCAAAAACTTCCGGACGACAACTAGCGCGTCGCGCGGATGTTCCCACGGTTCCGGGGACGAACGATCCGCTTGAAGATCCGCAGCATGCCCAGGACCTCGCGCGCGGCATGGGCTATCCGGTATTGTTGAAGGCGGTTGCGGGTGGCGGCGGCAAAGGCATGCGGCTGGTGACAAGCGATTCCGAATTTGCCGCGGCGTTTCGCGAAGCTTCCTCCGAAGCATTGAATGCGTTCGGCGACGCGAGCGTGTACCTGGAAAAATATCTCGACAAACCCCGGCACATTGAAATTCAGATTCTAGCCGACGCGCACGGACGTGTGGTTTCACTCGGCGAGCGCGAGTGTTCCGTGCAGCGGCGTCATCAGAAGGTGATCGAAGAAGCGCCTTCACCGATCATGACTCCGGAATTGCGCAAACGCATGGGTGACGCGGCGGTGCGGCTCGCGCGTGCAGGTGGCTACACCAATGCCGGGACCGTCGAATTTCTGGTTGATACTCACTACAATTTTTACTTTTTGGAAGTGAACACGCGCTTGCAGGTGGAGCATCCCGTTACCGAGCAAGTCACCGGGCTCGACCTGGTGAAATTGCAAATCGCGATTGCAGCCGGTCACAGGCTTCCGTTCGCGTGGGAGACAATCACGCCGCGCGGCCACGCCATGGAAGTGCGCTTATACGCGGAAGATCCTGAAAACAACTTCTTTCCTTCGCCCGGGAAAATTCTTTCGCAGCATACGCCTAGTGGTCCAGGTATACGCGTGGACGAAGGTGTATACGAAGGCTGGACTGTCCCAATCGATTATGATCCGTTGCTCAGCAAACTGATTGCCTGGGGCAACAGCCGTGAGGAGACGATCGCGCGGTTACGCCGCGGGCTCGAAGAATATTCCATCACCGGAATCAAAACCAATTCAGGTTTGTTCCGCCGCATTCTTGCGGACCCGGATTTTGTCCGCGCGGAGATACACACCAAGTGGTTGGACGAATTGCTTCGCAGGCCCCACCCGCTGGCACAAGACGGCACAAGCGGAGAGGAAGCAGCGGCAGTGGCCGCAGCGGTGTGGCAGGCGACGCACAACGGCGCCAATCTGGCGGCCCCCACACCGGGTGGGAACACCGGTGTGTCAGAATCCGAATGGAAGCGTGAGGGCCGGCGGCAACAGCGGGAGCGCCTCTTGTGAAGTACGAAGTGGTGGTGGGCGGAAAGTTGCGCGTTGTGGAATTGGCGCGCGTCGACGAGGAGTGGCAAATCTCCCTGGACGGCAACGATCTGGACGTGAGCGTTGTCGAAGTTGCGCCGCATACATTCAGCGTTCTGCTGAAGGGCGAGTCGCATCAGATTCGCATCGTGCCACGGCCCGACGGAACGCTCACGCTCCATTCGGGACTCGCCGAGTATCACGGCGAAGTAACTGATCCGCGCTTATGGCGAGGGCGACGACACGGCGCTCTCGAAGCAGAAGGCCGGCAACAAATCACCGCGCCGATGCCGGGGAAAGTGGTGCGCCTGCTGCTGCAAGAAGGCGACGCGGTTGAGGCGGGACAAGGATTGTTAGTGGTGGAAGCGATGAAGATGCAGAACGAAATCCGTTCACCGAAGAGCGGACGAGTCGAGAAACTTTTTGCGAAAGAAGGACTCGCAGTGAATGCGGGAGATGTGCTCGCCTGGGTGGAATAAATTTAGCTGAGAAAATTAATTTTGTGGAGTGAACGGCTTGCCGGGAAGAGTCGTCTTCGCAGCAGCGGGAAGCTTGCCGTTCGATTCCAAAACCTGGCGGGCAAGATAATTGGTTACGCGCGCGTCGTCGCGTGCCACCGCGAGATACGACGCGCGGAGCAACTGTTCCTTGCGGTTGCGGAGCGTGTCGCGGATGGATTGTTGCACTTGCGGATCGGTGAGGCCGCGAAGTCCGGGAGCTTCGCGCGTGACGAGCTTCAGGATGCGTATGCTGTCTTTCAACACGATCGGCGGGCTAACTTGTCCGGCTTTTAACCCGATCACAAGTTTCTTCAGAGCGGGATCGGACTGGTTGAGCGACGATTCCGGAACGTAACCGAGATCGCCTCCGGTGGCCGCGGAATTCATGTCCTCGGAATAGTCCATTGCAAGCTGCGAAAAATCAGCGCCGCTGTTCAGGCGGTCCACCAACATTTTGACTTTGCGCTGAGCCTCCGCTTCGTTGGTGGCATCGTCATTTTTACGATTGCGGATCTGCGGTTCCTTGCGCGGGGTTACGACAATTTGCGCGATGCGATATTGCGGCTCCGCGACATTAAATTGCGGGCGGTTCGCATTGTAAAATTCGGCGATGTCCTGATCGGTGATCGCGACCTTGGAGACCACTTCGCGATTGATCAGCTTCTGAATGGAAAGTTCGCGCCGGACAGTGTTTTTCAGATCTTCGACGGTGACGCCGCGCTCTTTAAGCTGCCGCTGAAATTCTTCCTCGGTATAAGGGCTCTTGAATTCGGTGAATTTGTCCTCGACTTCGCCGTCGCTGGCTTCGAGGTTCAATTTCTTTGCGCGCTCGAGAAGGATTTCGTTGTTGATCAGCTCATCGATGACGTTGAGCTTGAGCGAGAGCGCTTCTTCCTGCGAAGGTTCCTGGCCCTCGGGACTGATGCGCGTGCGGTAATACTTATCGACTTCGTCGCGCTTGATTTCCTTGCCGTTGACGACGGCCCAAACGTCAGCCGCGGGCGCCGTGGTGTTTTTGCAACCGGCCAGGAAAAAAAGGGCCGTCAAAAAAAGAGCAGCCGGGAAAAGGAGAGAGGCCGCAAACCGAAGAGGTCTTGCGGCAGAGTTGCGCTTGCGAAGGGAATTCACGCGCAGGGTTTGCAAAGGATATCGTCCCGCTTAGGCGGCTTTTTTGACTTTGCCCGCGCGAATGCACGCGGTGCAGACTTTCACGCGCTTGCGCGCGCCGGACACCAGGGCGCGAACGGACTTCAGATTCGGGTTCCAACGGCGACGCCGGGTATTGTTGGCGTGGCTGACTACGTTGCCGTAGCTCGGAGCCTTGCCGCAGTACTCACACTTCATTGCCATGATTCTTCTTCCTGTTAGCTCAGGGTTTGTAAAACAGCCCTGACCCGCTTCCAATAAATTGAAATTGCAGACTTAGAAGTATAGCAAAGGATTGATGGTGGAGAAAGCGCGGGGAGAGGAGCCGAAAGACACTAGGATTTGCTAGGCCCTCAGCCCCTTCGACGGCAAGTCTACTTGCCGGCGTAGATGCGGTCGGCGGGAACTTCTACATGGGAGACGCCGCGGAAGGTGAAGAGGAGTTCCACGAGGTACTTGGGTGGTTGTTCGGAGGTTTGTTTGACGATGTGGGCGACAGCGTCGGTGACTGCGGCCTGGAAGGTTACGCCGCCGGCATCGAGGCCTGCTAGGTTTACGCGGACGAGTTGGCCTGGTTGGAAGGTTGCGGCCATAACTAGATCCTGGCGCGGCGGACCGTTAGATGCAAGTTGTATTGGTGATTGCGGAGCAGCAACGAACTCGAAATGCGAAATTCGAAACTCGAGAAGACGGACCAACGAAGAGGAACAGCAAGACCCAACCTCAGAAAACGAGGGTGGGGCACCCCATATGCAAGATGCCGGTCTCTCCCAGGAGTCGGGAGTCGGGGCAGGCGGGTTTTGCTGAAAAAAGGTCAGTGGTCGTGGGGCACTTGAGACATGTCGTGATGATGCGTGTCTTGTGGGGCTGGCTTTGCGGGGTGGCGGAGGGGGTTTAGGGCAGCTGGGTCTTGGGGGACGAAGTAGCCTACGACGATGCCCATGGCGCCGTCGCGGAGGAGTTTGCCGGTGGGATTGTTGTACGCCGAGGTAACCGTGAGTTTGTCGCCCGCGGCGATGGGGTAGCCTCCTGTTTGGAAAAAGGTGACTACTGGGATTTCGAGGAGATGGCCTTGCGCGTCGGTTTTCGCTGGCAGGACAGCGACGGGTTTCGTGGCTTTCGAACCCTCCGTTTTTGCGACTTCATGCTTCGCGGCTTCCACCTTCGGCTTCTCGGCATTGGCCACAGCGGTCTTCGAAGGTTCAGTTGTTTGCATTTCAGCCTTCTCGACTTGTGCCTTCTTAACTTCCACCTTTACGGTTTCAGCGGTCGTTACGTTACCGTCGGACGGTCCAGCACTCGGTACTCTTGGTTTCGCGACGGCAGATTTTGAGGCGCCTGTAACTTCACCGTTTGAAACTTCAGCTTTCGAAATTTGCGGCTTGGAATTTTCGGAATTTGAGGTCGCAAGACTGAAATCTTTGGAACTGGAGACTTCCAGCGTGAGTTGCTGCCCGTAGTCGTGCATGTGTCCGCCAACGCCGAGGAGAATGCCGGAGTATTTCACGGGAACGGAAGCAACTTTTTTGCTGGGGCCTGGCGGCAAATCGTAACTGGAGTTTGCGCACGTGTTGACGTCGATCCAGGTGGGATAGACGTTTTTGACGGGAGCCGGGGAGGCATCGTCGAGATAGGGGATTGTGACTTCGAGATACGCCTTGTCGTAGGCGGTGGCAGTGGGATTGTGAATCATGGTTTCGATGCGGATCTGATCGCCTTTTTCGACGCGATAGCCGAAGCCGGGAATGAGCACCCAGTCGGTGAGTTCGCCGCCGGCACCGAAAATGTGCTCTTCCTTATTAGGGCAGAGAAAATCGGAGCGGTTTTCGTTCCAGAAGGCAACGTGATGAAGAACGGTGCCGGGAACGGAGTTGCCAGCAGCGTCGACCAATTTCGGATGGTAGGCAAGTAGCCAGCCAGTCAGTGGGATTGACCACACAAGATCCGCTGGCTGCGGCATTTTCATGTGCGAAGTGTTGGCGGGCAGGTTCATTGGACCAATGCGAAGGGTGACGGTGTGAGTGTTGGCATCCGTTTTCGCGTCGAGTGTGACACCTTTCGCGATGGCGTGGTGCATTCCGCCCTGCATGAATCCGTCGTGCGTGTGGGACTGCTGCATGCCAGCCATGGCGTGCTCTTGCGACGCGGGTTGTTGCGCGAGAGAAACGGATGCCAGTAGAACCGGTAGAAAAAAGAGGCGGAAACGCATGGCGTACCTCGATAAGCCAGCCAATCGAACAGCCGGGCTGAAGAGTCTGGTGCGAACCCCAAGAACAATTCCTCAGGGGCTGAAGCCCGATCGATCGCTAAGCTCGCTTGTCGGAGCTAAAGCTCCGACCCCCAAATTCTCAGTCACTGAGGTTTCGCACATGATGAACCCTCATATCCATCATACGCCTTTGCGTCGCGTGCGCTTTTTCTTCGGTATTGACGTGTTCAAAACGCGAAAAAAGGGATTACATAAGTATTACAAAGGCAAGAAGCACCGCATGGTACGTTCAGAATTGTAGTTACCCAAGCAGTGCCTTGAGGACAAACGGACCATGAGCGTATTGGAACATGACAAGACATTTGAACAGCCGATCAATTGGACGACGACCTTTTTCCTGGGAGCGTTCCATGTCGGCGCCATTGCGGCATTATTCTTCTTTACGTGGAAGGCGTTTGCGATTGCGTTTGTGCTTTGGTGGGTTGCCGGAAGTCTCGGGATCGGCATGGGCTATCACCGGCTGCTGACGCATCGCGGATATAAAACACCGAAATGGGTGGAGTACTTCCTGACGACTTGCGGGACGCTTGCTCTCGAAGGCGGACCGATTGCGTGGGTGGCGACTCATCGAGTTCACCACCAGCTTACGGACGTGGAAGGCGATCCGCACTCGCCGCGCGAGGGCGGATTGTGGGCGCACATGGGTTGGATTATCACGGGCCGCGCGATGCACAACAAAGCGAAAGAGCTGCTGCACTTTGTGCCCGACCTTCGCAAAGATAAATTTCATTCATGGATTACGGAATGGCATTGGGTTCCGATCGCGACGCTGGGAGTGATCCTGTGGGCGATTGGCGGATTACCAGTGCTGCTGTGGGGATTGTTCCTGCGGACGGTGCTTGGGCTTCACGCAACATGGCTGGTGAATTCCGCGACGCATATGTGGGGATCACGGCGGTTTCTGACGAACGATACATCGAAGAATAGTTTTTGGGTGGCGATGCTGACGTTCGGCGAAGGCTGGCACAACAATCACCACGCACATGCGCAAGCGGCGCGGCATGGAATTGCGTGGTACGAGTTCGACATCAACTGGTATGGAATTTGCGCGCTGAAGGCGCTCGGTCTGGCGTGGGATGTTAAACTTCCCAAATTGACGAAACCCGAAGCGGAGCCGGCAATCGATGCGCCGGTGAGTCCGTTCGTGCCGAATGCAGAAGTTGTGGTGCCGACAGCGGCCGGCGACTAGAGCGCCAACAAATTCCGAGGAATTCCTTCTTCAATGTGTCGGCCGCGCTGCGCGGACGCGAGCGCGCAGCTCCGTGACATTCATGATCTGCGCAACAAATAACAAATAGGGACTGCAGTGCTGTGCCCCACGGGAAAGTGCTTCCGACGACGGCAGCGGAGCGAGCTGTTCCTACGACTCTGACATAAATTCCACGTCTGACATAAACTACAGGGTATGCGCATAACACGCCGCACCAAAGCGATGGCCTTTTTCATCGTACTGGGGACGTGCCTGGTTGCGGCGGCGATCGCGCTGAACGTCACCTGGATTATTTTCCATTGGCGCCAGGTGGTGCCCCTGGTTCTCGGCATCATCCTGTTCGGACTTCTGATTGCGGGGCTGGTAATCAACACGATTTTCCTGGTCAGAGAAATTCGCCGGAACGAGCAACAAGACAGCTTCCTGAACGCCATTACCCACGAGTTGAAAACGCCAATCGCCTCGATCCGACTATACCTGCAGACGCTTGAGAGCCGCCCGGTCGAGGAAACGCAGCGCCGCGAGTTTTATCGCATCATGCTGGAAGACACGGATCGTTTGCTTGGCAGCGTCGAGCAAGTGCTGAAGGCCAGCCAAGTGCGACAGGGTGCGCGACAGAACTGGCAAGAAGTGGATTTCGGCGCGGTCGTGCGGGACGCGCTGGAACTTGCGAGATTGCGCCAGCATTTGTCCGACGAAGCATTGCATTTTGGCAGCGCACTGACGGACGGCATCACAGTGATGGGCAACGCCGAAGAACTCCGCACCGCGGTTTTTAATCTTTTTGACAATGCAATCAAATATTCGGGTGACAAAAAGAAAATCGTCGTAGATATTCTGGCTCCGAACATTGACACGGTTTCCTTGCGCGTTTGCGACCGGGGCGTTGGAATCCAGCCGAAGGAACTGAAGCGAATTTTCAAGCGATTTTACCGCGCGCCAAATTCACTGACGCGAGATGTCAAAGGAACGGGACTAGGCTTGTTCATCGTGCGTTCGATTGCGCGCCGTCACGGGGGCGATGCGTACGCGGAGAGTCAGGGAATAGGCCTGGGCAGCACGTTCACGATGCGTCTTCCGAGAATTTACCGCGCATGAGCCGGATACTTATTGTCGAGGATGAAGCGCACCTTGCGCAGGGACTTCGCTTCAACCTTGAAGCGGAGGGCCACTTCGTCGAAACCGCGGAGCGTGGCGAGGATGCACTTGAGCGTCTGCTGAAGAAACGACAGAGCTTCGACGCGTTGGTGCTTGATGTGATGTTGCCGGGGAAAGATGGCTTCTCGGTTGCGCGCGAATTGCGCGAGGCAAAGAATTACATTCCGCTGCTCATGCTGACCGCGCGTGGTCGACCGGAAGATGTGCTGAAGGGATTTGAGTCTGGCGCGGACGATTATTTGCCCAAGCCGTTTAATCTGAACATCCTGATTGCGCGAGTGGAAAGCTTGCTGCGGCGGAAAAATTGGACGCACAACACAAATAGCATTACGGCCGACCGTCCGCAGCAGAATCCCGACTCGCCAGACATTTTTCGGTTCGATAATAGAATTGTGGATTTTCGCAACCTTCAATTGCGGGCGGGCGAGAATGTGGTTCAACTGACGGTGATGGAGGCGGACCTGCTTCGCTATTTGATCAAGAACAGCGGGCATCCTGTTTCGCGCAAATCAATCCTTCAGGACGTTTGGAATCTGCACGAAGAAACAGACACGCGCGCAATCGACAGTTTCATCGTGCGATTGCGGCGATATATCGAGCCGAAGCCTTCAAAGCCGCGGTATTTGCTTACGGTCCGAGGGCTGGGATACCAGTTCGTGGCGAATCCAAAACAGTAGAGTGGACCGGCGGTCAAGCCAGCATCACTTTAAATCGGCGAGTTTGAGGAACTGGGCCTTACATCTCATCTCGTCGAACGCGCAGCTGTGTATAATGTGATTCGAAACAGCATGCCCGGACCCCGCACGAAGGAATTGCCAGAATTCCCGGCCTATATGTGCGACTTTCCCGATGGAGGCCGCAATTGTGAATTCCCCCGAAGCTAATCTAGAAGAACCGCGACTGGTTTTGCGGCGCGTTGTCATCGAGGGTCTCGAGCCGGAAATTGATGGCGGAAAATATCCCGTCAAACGTACGGTGGGAGAACCAGTGGTGGTCGAGGCGGACATTCACGCCGATGGGCACGACGTCCTCAGCGCTGTAGTTTTATACCGACCGGACAGGGAAAGTGGATGGAGTGAAGCGGTCATGCGGCCGCTCGAAAATGATCGTTGGCGAGGACAATTTTCCGTAGAGAGCCTGGGTCCTTATTTCTATACCGTCCAGGCCTGGGTAGATGCGTTTCAAAGCTGGTGTCGTGACACCGCCAAAAAAGCCGAGGCCGGTCAAGATATTTCTGTCGCTGGGCAGTTCGGAGCACGGTTGGTCCAGTCCGCCGCGAAGCGAGCGCGAGGAAACGACTCAAAAAGGCTAGCCGAATTCACGGCGGAGCTGAAGAATTTTTCGAGCGCAGACCCTTCGGCCGTGGTGAGGTGCGCCCGGAGTGCAGAATTGGCGGCACTGATGGGCCGTTACGCTGATCGCAGCCGAGCGACGACTTACGACAAACAACTCGCCGTTATGGTGGATCGCGAGAAAGCACGGTACAGCACCTGGTACGAGATGTTCCCCCGTTCGTGCGGGGCGGCACCAAACAAGCATGGTACATTCCGCGACTGCATTCCTAGACTCGGATATGTTTCTGAAATGGGATTCGATGTCCTCTATTTTCCGCCGATCCATCCGATCGGGCACACGAAGCGTAAAGGAAGGAACAACACGGCTCAGCCGGCGCCGGATGATCCTGGAAGCCCCTGGGCGATTGGAGCCGCTGAAGGCGGACACATGGCGATTCATCCTGAGCTTGGGACACTCGAGGAATTCAAGCAGCTTCAAACGAAGGCGCGAGCGCTGGGCATCGAGATCGCTTTGGACTTAGCATTCCAGTGTTCGCCGGACCATCCATACGTCAAAGCGCACAAAGAATGGTTCCTCGAGCGGCCCGATGGCTCCGTGCAATACGCGGAAAATCCGCCAAAGAAATATGAGGACATTTATCCATTTTACTTCGAGAGTGAAGACGCTCCCGAACTCTGCGAAGAACTGAAGAGGGTAGTCTTCTATTGGATCGAGCAAGGCGTCCGCATCTTCCGAGTTGATAATCCCCACACAAAGCCGTTCGATTTCTGGGAGTGGTTGATCAGAGAAGCGCGGCGGGAATATCCAGAAGTGATTTTTCTGTCCGAAGCATTCACGCGTCCGAAAGTGATGCAACGGCTGGCGAAGCTTGGGTTCGCGCAATCCTATACGTATTTTGCGTGGAAGAATACCAAATGGGAGCTCATGCAGTATTTCACTGAGATGACTCAGACCTCCGTGCGGGAATTTGTTCGCCTGAATGTTTGGCCCAATACTCCGGACATCCTGACCGAGTATTTGCAGTACGGAGGCCGGCCGGCGTTTATGGCGCGCCTCATTCTGGCAGCCACTCTCAGCGCGAATTACGGGATTTACGGTCCGGCATTCGAGCTATGCGAGAACAGGGCACTGCGCCAGGGTAGCGAGGAGTACCTGGATTCGGAAAAGTATCAGATTCGGGGGTGGAACATTGGCAGCCCTGACAGTCTAAAGGGACTGGTCGCGCGCGTGAATGAGATTCGGAGGGAGAATCCTGCGCTGCAGAGCGATTGGAGCCTGCGATTCCACACAGTGGACAACGACCAGCTGATCGTCTATAGCAAGGCCACCGAGGATCTGTCCGATATTATTCTCGTGATTGTAAATCTAGACCCACATTATCAACAGTCAGGTTGGGTCGAGGTACCCCTGGCGGATTTCCAGCTTGCGTCCAATCAGTCATACCAGGTACACGATCTGCTGACCGGTGCGCGGTACCTCTGGCAGGGCGCCAGGAACTATGTCGAATTGAACCCTTCGGTATTGCCAGGGCATATTTTCAAAGTGCGGCGACGGGTGCGTACGGAACGCGATTTCGACTACTTCTTATAGCATGCATAATGATTGCGAAGCCGGGAGAGGAGAGTCGAACAGTGGCAGCGTCCCCAGAAAGTCTCTGGTACAAAGATGCAATCATTTACCAACTGCACGTCCGCACTTTCTGCGATAGCAACGGCGATGGCATTGGAGATTTCCCTGGCCTCATGCAGAAGCTGGACTATCTGCAAGAGCTAGGGGTCAATGTCATCTGGCTGCTGCCGTTCTTTCCTTCGCCTTTGCGAGACGATGGCTACGACATTTCGGACTATACCGCAGTCCACCCAAGCTATGGTTTGCTTGAAGACTTCAAGGCATTCCTCGCCGCAGCTCACGACAGAGGAATGCGAATCATCATCGAACTGGTTCTAAACCACACTTCTGATCAGCATTCCTGGTTCCAGGAATCACGAAGCTCTCGCGAGAATCCAAAGCGCGATTGGTACGTCTGGAGTGAAACCGATGACCACCATAAAGGGGTCCGGATCATTTTCGTTGATACAGAAATGTCTAATTGGGCTTGGGATCCGCTCTCGAAGTCCTATTATTGGCATCGCTTCTTCAGCCATCAACCTGACCTGAACTACGACAACCCTGCCGTCTTCGAAGCGATGTGGAACGTCATGAAGTTCTGGCTGGAGATGGGTGTGGACGGGTTCCGATTGGACGCCGTCCCCTATCTTGTCGAACGCGAGGGCACATCTTGCGAGAACTTGCCCGAAACGCATGCGATCATCCGCGAGTTGCGCAAACGAGTCGATCAAGAGTATCCAGGCAAGATGCTTCTAGCCGAGGCAAATCAATGGCCCTCGGATGTTTGTTTGTACTTCGGCGAGGCCGACGAGTTTCACATGGCGTTCCATTTCCCGCTCATGCCAAGAATGTTCATGTCCGTACAGCTCGAGGACCGCAAGCCGATCGTCGAAATACTCGAGCAAACTCCACAGATTCCCGACAGTTGCCAGTGGTGCCTGTTTCTTCGGAACCATGACGAGCTGACACTGGAGATGGTGACGGACATCGAACGCGACTACATGTATGACGAGTACGCAAAAGACAAAGGGATGAGATTGAATCTCGGAATCCGGCGCCGCTTGTCTCCGATGATGGATAACGACAGGTGGCGAATTCACGGAATGGGGGACAACGTCTACCTCGGCGACCGCAATGGTGTACGCACTCCGATGCAATGGAATGGCGGCTGGAACGCTGGATTCTCCGGAGCCGATCCGGAACGCTTGTACTCGCCGTTGATTTCCAATCCAGTCTACGGCTATCAGGCCATCAATGTGGAATCGCAAAGGCGATCGCAACATTCTCTCCTCTCCTGGATGAAGCGCATCATTCATGTGCGCAAATCCTCGCGCGTCCTCAGCCGGGGGTCGATCGAATTTCTGAAGCCTTCGAATCACAGAGTTTTGGCGTATGTCCGGCAGTTGGGCGAAGAGAAGATTCTCGTTGTGAACAATCTCTCGAAGTCCGCGCAGGCGGTGGAGCTGGATCTGCGGAAATACAAAGGAAGCATTCCCATCGAAATGTTCGGCGGAAACCTTTTTCCCCGCATCGGGGACCTATACTACCTGCTGACACTTGGCCCGTACCAATTTTTTTGGTTTCGTTTGCGTCGGATCTGACCCTCCGTCCGGCGACGGCGGCAAATTATTCTAGACTCGAGCGCGTGGAGCGGAGCGGCCGGGGACCAACAGTGGAGAGATCATTGGTCGAAGAAACTTTCCTCGATGACAATTTCCTTCGCCAGCTGATGAGCGTGGGCGAAGTAGACCTGCTCGTCGGAATCCCATCTCATAACAACGCGAAAACGATCGGTCAGACAGTGACAACGATTGAGGAAAGTTTTCAGCAGAATTTCGTGCGGGACAGAGTAGTCATCGTAAATGTCGATGGCGGATCGAGGGATGGCACGTCTGATGTGGTCCTGAACACGCCATCTCCCAAAAGCTCAAATTCGCGAGGCTTAAGCTCACTTCGTACTTTGCATCGTATCACGACACGTTACGCCAATCAACCTTCGCGGGGAACAGCATTTCGGGCAATTCTAGCCGCTGCGGATCTGTTGCGGGCAAAAGCCTGCGCAGTGATCTCGCCGGAAATCTCCAATTTCAGCGCCGCGTGGGTCAAAAGCTTGCTCCAGCCTGCTTACCGAGAGAACTTCGACTTTGTGGCACCGCTTTACAGTCGCCACAAAAACGACGGTTTGCTG
>QHYO01000217.1 GCA_003224135.1 Acidobacteriota bacterium
TGTCGGCGCAGCTGGCGATTGCGCAGGAATCGCATCCCCAGCCACCTCCTCCGCCGCCCGGTGCCAAGGCGATAAAATGCGTGGGCCGCGACGTCCCGCAATTTACGGACATCACCGGCAAGACGGGAATTCATTTCAATCACGTTTCTTCGAGCGACAGCAAATACGTTGTCGAATCCATGAGCGGCGGCGTGATTCTGATCGACTACGACCGCGATGGTTATCCGGACATCTATTTTACGAACGCGCCGACCGTCGACATGGCGATCAAGGGAAAGACTGCTCCTGGCGCGCTCTATCACAACAATCACGATGGAACATTTACGGACGTTACGGATAAAGCTCGACTGGCTACGCCCTGCTTCGCGATGGGCGGTGCCGTCGGCGATTACAACAACGACGGCTGGCCGGACCTGTATCTGACATGTCTCGGCGGAAACAAGTTGTTCCGCAACAACGGCGACGGCACGTTTACTGATGTTACAAAACAGACGGGAGTTGCTGACGGCCGCTGGTCCACCGGGGCGGCTTTTGGCGACTACGATGGCGACGGCTACCTCGATCTGATGGTCACGAATTACGTCGACTTTCACCTTGACGATCTGCCAGGCTTTGGCAAAGCGCCCAATTGCAAATATCGCGGTATCGATGTGCAGTGCGGCCCGCGCGGATTGAAAGGTGCCGGTGACGCACTGTTCCACAACAATGGAGACGGGACGTTCACCGATGTTTCCAAAATCGCTGGCGTTGACGATGCGAGCGGCTACTACGGCATGTCGGTGATTTTTT
This sequence comes from Acidobacteriota bacterium, assembly GCA_003224135.1. Lineage (GTDB taxonomy): Bacteria > Acidobacteriota > Terriglobia > Acidiferrales > UBA7541 > Acidiferrum. The sequence continues at coordinate 790 of QHYO01000217.1, forward strand.
CCGACTTCAACAACACGGGGCGGCCCGACATTTACGTTGCAAATGATTCCACGCCGAAATTCCTCTACAAGAATGTGGGCAACGGAAAATTTCAAGAAATCGGACTCGAATCCGGGACCGCCGTCAGCGAAGACGGATCCGAACAGGCTTCAATGGGAATTGCCGTCGGCGATTACCTGCACAACGGATTTCAATCCCTTTACGTTACAAATTTTTCGGACGAATACAGCAACCTTTTTCGGAATGACGGCAACTGGAATTTTTCTGACGTGTCCTACAAATCGGGCGTCGCTCTGCCGTCACTTCCGTACGTGAAGTGGGGCACAGTGTTTTTTGACGCGGACAACGATGGTTGGCTCGATCTTATCGTTGTGGGCGGCCACGTATATCCTCAAGTCGATACTCTACCTTCCGGCGCACGATACAAAGAACCGAAAGTGCTGCAGCTCAACCAGAAGAACGGCACATTTTGCGACGCGAGCGAGAAGACCGGGCCAGCCATGCGGGTTCCGCGCGTGTCGCGAGGAGTTGCTGCCGGCGATCTTTTCAACGACGGGAATGTAGACATCGTGGTGGAAGATTTGGCCGGCGAGCCGATGATTTTGAAGAACAACGGAATCGCCGGGCGGCACTGGGTCAACTTCGAGTTGCAAGGAACAAAAAGCAATCGGCTGGCGATCGGGGCGCGCCTGAAAATCGTTGCCGGCGGAATGAGCCAGACTGAAGAAATTCACAGCGGGGGAAGCTATCTTTCGCAGAACGATTTGCGAGTGCACTTCGGTCTGAACACGGCAACGAAAATCGACAGCGTGGAAATTCGCTGGCCCTCCGGAAAAATCGAAAAGCTGAAAAATCTGGACGTCGACAAATTTTACTCCATCCTCGAAGGGCAGGGAATTGTGCCCGCCGAAAAAATCCGGCCGTCTGCATCTGTCAAACCCTGAGAACAATTCTCTGCACAAAACTGCGTTAGCTTTTCTTGTCTTTTGCCTCTTTTTTCTCCGGTTCCTTCTCATTTGGAGCAGGTTTTGCTTCCGGATGTTTTACTTCCCCGTAGCGGGATGCGAGCCATGCGCGAACTTCGGCGGGGTTGTAGTTGAACGGTCCCATGCCGCCACGGTATGCGATTTTTCCGTTTTCGTCGATGACGTAGAGCCGTTCCGGCCATGCGGCGTAGGCGTCGTTCGCGGCATTCTGCATGTCGTCCACACCGAAGGGCAGCGGATATTTGAAACGCTTGGTGAAGTCGTTTGCGATGGCCAACCGGTCGGAGAGTGTGCGCGGTTGCGCGTAGCAGACGTCATCTTTCACATTCGATTTCATCTGCCACTCGTCGGTGGGATGCGCCTCGCGCACGTACACGGTAAGAAAATCGGCGTGATCTTTGTAGTCGTCGAAGATTTGAATGATGTCGCCGACCTGGCGACGAAATGGCGGTCAAGTAAAGCTGCCAAATACGATGACAAGAGGTTTCGCTCCCGTGCGCTCGCGAATGTGAAATGTTTCGGTTCCGCTCAGAGCGAATACTCGCGCGTCGGGAGCGGCGTCGCCCACTTTCAGATTTCCGCGATGCATGTGCGGTAGCGCGTAACGGACCATGTAGACGGCGTCTTTTGGGCCGCCAGCCATGACGGAAAGCGCGATGAACGCGATGACCAGCAGCGCGCCGACGCTGATGCCGATCCACATGAAAGCTTTATTCACCCCGAGAACCTCTTCGTCAAACTGCAGTCCAGCGAAACCCGGTCCGGTAGAAAACTGCGCAAGAAATTAGCAGCGAAGTCTGGCCTCCGAAATAGTTCTTTTGTATTAGCGGTCGCTTTTGCGGCGGTTGTGGCCGGGGCCGTCTCCTTTGATGAGTTCTTCCTTGTGTTGCTGGTAGCGCGCGAGCGATTGCTCAATCACGGTCAGCGCGGCGTAAGCGGGACGAATTTCTTCGACCTGCACCTGCTTACCTTCGAGCTGTTTGTA
>QHYO01000221.1 GCA_003224135.1 Acidobacteriota bacterium
GACGATTGCTGCTTCTGTATCCGCGGCAAGCGCTACTCTATAATCAGGATGTCAGGCGTCAGCGGGTTGCCATGAAGCAAGCCATCGGCAAATATCTTGAGTATCTGCGCTCGGTGAGGAATTCCTCGCCTCACACCATCCTGAATTATGGCAAGGACCTCCAGCAATTCGCGGCGTACCTTTCTCCGCCGGGGGAAAGCATTCCTGCGATCAGCAAAATCACTCATCAGATTATTCGCGAATACGTGGGCCACCTTCACTCGCAAGGACTGCAAAAAAGTTCCATTGCCCGGAAGCTGGCTTCGTTGCGTTCGTTTTTCAAGCACTGCGTGCGTGAAGGAATGTTGAAGGAAAATCCTGCGCGGCTGGTGCCAACCCCGAAGCTTCCGAAACGGATTCCTTCCGTTCTTTCCGCGGAGGAAATGAACGGCTTCCTGAATCAACTTGCTGAACCGGCAAAGATTTCGTCTGGGGGCCGATTGACCGCGCCTCGCGCTGAAGCTGCGCTTGTAAAGCGCAGTTCATCGGAAGACGAGAGTTTGCTGTTGCGGCGCGACCGTGCTCTGCTGGAGCTTCTTTACGCTGCAGGTTTGCGCGTCAGCGAACTGACCGGACTGAATCTGGCCGACATGGATCGCAGAGAGAAGATGTTGCGCGTCCGCGGCAAGGGCAACAAGGAGCGCATTGTTCCGTACGGTGGCAAGGCGCAGGAAGCGCTAGAGGCCTATTGGCCGGTTCGCGAACAACTGCTGTTACAGGCTGGCCCGGGGAAACGACGCCGCGGTCCGACGCACAGCGAAGCAATTTTTCTAAATTATGCCGGGCGTCGCCTGACGCAGCGCTCCGTCGGACGTATCGTGAAAAAATACGTTCGGCTCGCGAATGTGAACTGGGATTTGCATCCGCACTCGCTGCGGCACGCATTCGCCACGCATCTGCTTGCCGATGGCGCCGATCTCCGCGCAATTCAGGAACTGCTCGGCCACCGGTCGCTTTCGACTACTCAGAAGTACACGCACGCCTCCATCCGCCAGTTGATGGATATCTACGACAAGGCCCATCCTCACGCGTAACACTTCGCGTGGAGACGTCATAAGCGAAAGCTCTTCGACCGCAAAATGGTGCCAGAAAAAAGCGTCACCGGGCAGCAGGATGCGGCAGAGACCCATGCAATGTCGATTCCTGCCAAGAATTCAAATCACACAAACGAATCGGGTTGCACGCGGCTGAACTTTGGAACGGCTCTTGCCGTGATCCTAGCAGGCCCCTGAATTCTTCCCAATCTATCGAAAAAAAAACAGAAAGCCTGCGTGCTTTCTTAGGTGCAACGCCATGACTATTTTGACGGTGTCGTGTGTCTTCACGCTTGTGACTTTACTTTCAGCCGAGAGTTCGCCGTGCGAAGAGAAAAATGAACGCCGCGAAGCTCCAGCGCCGATGTGTCAATCCATATTTTTGGAAAGTAATGGACGCAAGTGGGCGGGAAACAGCCATCCAAACGCGGCGGATCCAGCCCCGCTTCGCGCGTCTGAGGCAATTGCGCGTACGCGGGTGTTTGCAGACCCGGTGTCCCTCGAAATGCGGAAGAAACTGCTCGAATCCTCTCTGGTCAACCGGATTTTTTACGAGGATTTGTCCGAAGAACAGCGGGCAGTGCTCGATAGAGCATCTTTCAATTGTGCTGAGTCACCAACGGAGACTGCCACAGGAGCGATCCTGTTTGACAGATTCAGTGCCTCGCAGCGGGCAACTTTTGTCGCAATCACTCACGCGATGATGAACACGTCAATTGTCGACGCGAAAGGCCGGAATGAAACAGTCGACGCGCTTGGTTTAGTCGAGGAAATGACAGATGTGCACGGCGAAAATCAAAGTTCGCCGAGCGATCAGCAATTTCAGCTCTTCGCGCGTCCCTTGCCCGATGCCTTGCGGCGCTTGCGCGCGGCGAAAAACTTCGAGATTGGGGAGAACCATGTCTTTCATCTTGGTTATCCATTTTCGTTCCGGCAGGTGCGGCGGTTCGCAGCAAGAGGACAAGAAGCTGGTTTGCACATCTCAATCGCCCGGGATGGGCGGTCCGCGGTGATTCATATCGATTACCGATTC
>QHYO01000220.1 GCA_003224135.1 Acidobacteriota bacterium
CATTTTCTACGGTTGTTCGCGCTATCCGGATTGCGATTTTACGACGCCGAACATGCCGATTGCAGAGCCGTGTCCCAAGTGCGGCGCGGATTTCATCGTCGAGAAAAAATCGAAAATAGGTTTGGTGCGAGCCTGCATCAAGGAAGGCTGCGACTGGGAGAAGCTGATCGATGAGCCCGCGCAGCAGACAAAACCGGAAGAAGTCGTCGCTCCTGTCGGCGCGAAGTCCTAGCTTTCGAGCAATCTTCTAGCGTACAAATTTCCAATGAGCTAAATCGGCGAACTCGTAGTGCTTCGCCGAAGGACCTCTGCCTGGAGCTCGTAAGCCAAGGCAAGGAGGCACTGCCGTCGCGTTGACGGTTTTGTCCGACTCATACTTTGCGTCGTTGCGTCTCCTCGGTGGGAAGGACCGATACCTCGACAGGCGAAAGCCCTGTCGTAATCTCGGGCGGCTCGAGCGTACCACCTTCCTTTTTGCAATGTAGGAATCACGGACAGAATGG
>QHYO01000003.1 GCA_003224135.1 Acidobacteriota bacterium
AAGACAACAAACTCTGCCGTCTCAACCAAGGTAACGGCGAGCCGCCAGCGAAGTGTCACCAAAAAGTCCATTCGCTGTAAAAATTAGCAGTGCTTTGACTCTCCAAAATCAACATCGGCGTGGGCGCGCTAAATGCAAGTTAGGCTTTTCGGATGGTAGCGAGGAGTCGACGGCTGAAGGAAGCTTGACGGTTGAAGGCGGAGATTTAAACGCTCTAATTTGAGTCCGCTACGCCGGGTTCGCCAATCACCGTCCGGCGCAAACCTTCTTTAGGGTGCATACCAGAATTGCAGACTCACTTGCACATGCGCGGGTACCGGTTTGCCATTTTTTCTCGCCGGCTCGTAGAGATATTGTTTCATCACTTCTGTCGCGGTGGCATGGAGCTTGGCCGGCCCGGAAAGAATTGTCACTGATTTGATAAGCCCCGTCGTGTCCACAACGGCATCTACCTTCACGTTGCCGGCGATATAGTTTTGAATCGCTTCAGGAGGCGACACGGACTTCGATCCCTTGATCAGCTTTGGAGCAACATCATCCTCTTGAATCGACGAAACTGCTGCGTCCGCTCCCACACTTTTTTCTGCTCCAGCCGCCACAGGTGCATTGCTCGCCGTCACTTCTGATTTCCTGTGCAACTCAGAAGCCGGTTGCGCTTTGCTTCGCTTCGATTCAACCTCCGGGCTTACGCCATGGGAATTCAGCGCTTTTAAAGCCGGCGCCTTTGCGGGAACCTCGGTAACGGTGATGGAAGAATCGTCCACATAAACGTTTTCGGTTTTGTTTTCAGTTGAAGGGACAGCGCCCGAGTTCGCAACAAGATTTTTTGCGTCACTCGTCTGCGCGGTGCTTGTGATTTTCGGACTCGCCGTTACCGGCGCAGCCTGCGTAGGCGAGAGCGCTTGCGACTGGGTCGAGGCAGGCTTCGATACGGCTGTCTTGTTTGTTGCAGCGGCGAATCCTCCGTACCGATAAGCCCCGCCCGCAGCTGCGATCAGCACGATCGCCGCACCGGCGGCAATCATCCACGTTTTGCTGCCGCTTTTTTCTTTTTCTCCCGCCGCGGATCTCCGAGGATAAGCAAGCGATCGTTTTGGAGATTGCGCTTCCTCTTGTTTCGCCTCCATTGCGAAAAGCTCTTCGAACTGTTTTTCTTCGTCTCGCTTTGCAGAGCCGGTGCCGATTTCGGAAGCAGCCCCGGCTCCTATTTGCGCCGCGGCGCTCGGTATCGACCTTTGTCCAGTCTGCAGCGAGAGTAGTTGCGTCTGTAGTTCCGCAACTTCATGCTTCAACCGGTCGACTTCCTGCAAGCTCGGAGGCATCGCAGGCTTCGCCGGCTTGTGATCCGAGTCTTCATCCGAGGAAAGGCTCTTCGTGGCATTTGCACTGGCTAAAGCCGTTCCTGCCTTAGGGAATTCAATTCCCCAAAAACCGGGACACGCTTCCGTGAATTCCAGATCGACATAGCAATTGGTCGGACGAAAGGCGCGCTTGCGCAGGACTTGCGTCACTACTTCTTTGCCGGTGGCTTTATTGGTGAGAAAAAGAAGCTGCCCGTCCGCGACAGCTGCCGAGAGCCGGATCACGGCGCCGCGCTCGAACACCAGAACGGTCTGTGTTTCTTCCGTGAACAATTCGCGCTTCGCCGAGGTATCGCAAGGACGCGCTCCCGTGGCGATCACCGTGGTCTCGAGTGCTACCGGTTCTTGCGAATTTCTCTCCTCGGGACGTAGTGCACCCACAGCGAGTAAACCGGACTTCAGGTTGACAGAAGACCCCAAAAATTTTCACCCTGACAGGAGGAACTATGCCTTTGCCCCGCGGGCAGGCGAGCGACACCACGCCCTCGAGAAAGCGCTCGCCGTTTCATGGTCACAATTCGCTGGGCCGAAGGCCATAGTACGCGCGTACTGACAGTAAATAGATGCGCGGGGCCAGGAGATCACGCTTCACAGGAGAAGATTTACGATTTTGGCGGCGACGAAGTAATGGCGCGAATAAGATCCACTTCTTCCTGGCGATAGGGGCTACCGTCGGTGCGAAAGATCTCGTGGAACCAGACCGCCGGCTCGCGATCCGTGTATGGATGTTTCCACGAATCCCACGGCAAATAAGTTTGCGTTTTGCCGGCAACCAGGCCCCAGTTGATGGCGGCCACCTGATACCTCTTGGCGATCGGTAATGAGCCCTGAAAAGTGCTGCCATTCCCGCGAGCCATGTATTCCGTGCAAATAATCGGGCGATGGTAAGGTTGCAGCCAGGCAATGCGTTTTTCGAATTCCTCGGGTTTGTCATAGCTGTGGAAAGAGATCACATCTGACATTTCGATCTGGATTTTTTCTGTGGCATCTAGCTTTTCGGGCGAGGACCAGCCACCTTTCCACACACCGCTCGTCAGTGGCTGCGTGGGATGCGTTTCGCGCGCCCAATCAAAAACTTTGGGCAAGAGCATCAGGATAAGTGCAACCTTGTTTTTGGCGTCGAGCTCACCGTAGCTGCCCTGATTTGTGTTGTCCGGTTCATTCCAAACATCCCAACCGAGAACACGGGGATCTTTTGCGAAAGCGCCGACCACTCCTTTTACGTAAGCTTCGAGACGCGGGTACTGCGAAGAATCTTCGAGCACTTTTGCTCCGGGACTTTGCACCCAACCGGAATTGTGCACGCCGGGTCGTGGTTCATGTTGCTTTCCAAGATGCGGATTCGGATCCCAACAGGAGTCGAACAGAACGAACAGCGGTTTGATGTGATGTTTATCCGCAATCTGCAGAAAAGTGTCGATGCGTTTTTTAAAGCCCGCGGCATCCTGCTGCCACAGAAGATCATGGAGAAACACACGCATGGTATTAAGGCCTATGGATTCGGCCCAGCCCAGTTCCACGTCAATGCGCTTCGGATCAAACGTATCGGCTTGCCACATTTCAAGTTCGTTGATGGCGGAAGCGGGTATGTAATTGCTGCCGACAAGCCAGGGCTGCTTGGAGTACCACTCTTTCGCGGATTTTTCCGTCCAGCGCTCGGTAACGGGTGGCGCCGCGAGCGTGCAAGTGCTGCTCCAGGCGAATGCGCACAAGAAAGCAACGCAGATTTTTCTGTATACATTTGACGGCATTTGTTTGACCTCACGCTGTGAAATGAATCGGCATCTCGAGATCGAAATTCAAAGTCGGGCGCTATGTAGGACCATTTCTATGAAGATAGTGAATTCCGGTAAGTTTTGACAGCCGCTCTGCCGCGCTTTCCGGCGTGATGTCGCGCTGCGGCGACGCGAGCAGTTCGTAACCGACCATGAATTTGCGTACTGTCGCGGAACGCAGGAGCGGCGGGTAGTAGTGGGCATGGAAGTGAAACGCCGGATGCGGCTGCCGGTCGGAGGGCCGCTGGTGAAAACCCATCGAGTAAGGAAATGCAGTCTCGAACAGATTGTCGTAACGAATGGTAATTTGTTTGAGGATATCGGCGAGGAGCTCGCGCTCGTCCGCAGAGAGTTCGTGCATCGCTCCCAAATGGCGCTTGCTGAGCAAAAGAGTTTCAAAAGGCCACACTGCCCAGTACGGTACGACCACCGCGAAGCCATCATTCTGGCAGACAACACGTTCGTTTTTGCTTAGTTCGAGCTTCAGGTAATCGCAGAGCAGGCAGTTTTTTTCCCTGCCGGTGTACGCTTCAAACGAAGAGAGCTCGCGCTCGGGAATATTGGGAATTGTCGCGTTCGCCCAGATCTGGCAATGAGGATGGGGATTGCTGGCGCCCATGAGCGCGCCGCGATTTTCAAAAATCTGAATGTGTCGAATCCACGGAACTTTTTCAAGTTCGCGATACTGTTCGGACCACACGTCGATGACCTCGCGGATTTCGCTGGGGGACATAAGAGGAATGGTTAAATCGTGACGCGGGGAAAAACAAATGACGCGGCAGAGTCCGGGTTCCGATTGCGCGACAAGAAGACCTTCCTCGTTAATTTCGGCGTTCTGAGTGGTTGGAAGTAGTGCCGAAAAGTCGTTTTCAAACGTGAATGTGCTTTTGTAATTCGGATTGCGAACACCGCCGGCGCGTTCATTTCCCGGGCAAAGATAGCAGGACGGGTCGTATCTGGCTTCGCTGGGGGAGGCGATTTTTTCCACGGTGCCCTGCCAGGGCCGTTGAGTGCGATGAGGAGAAATGAGCACCCACTCGCGAGTCAGCGGGTTGTAACGGCGATGAGGAGACTGCTCGAGTGAAGAATGACTCACGAACCTGATTGCCTTTGCAACATTTTCTGCAACATTGTCCTCAGTGCCTCTCTGCCGTCCAGCTCCCGGAGCCTCAATCGGTCCGGCTGCTGGTTTCCAGAGCGTGAGGTGCGACTTTTTCCGCGCCTTGCGACGCTTCACAAACGTAAATGTTCGGATGGTATCCCGTTGCGGCTTCGTATCCTTTTGAGACGCGCTCGCGAAATTTTTCAGAATCCGCAGCATTCACCAAATTGATGGTGCATCCGCCAAAGCCGCCGCCCGTCATGCGGGCGCCAATCACGCCTTCTTGATGCATGGCAAGATCGAACATCAGATCGAGTTCGCGGCAACTGACTTCGTAGTCGTCGCGCAAACTACTGTGAGACTCAGACATCAGATTGCGTAGCGCGTCGATCTTTCCGTTTTGCAGAGCCGATGCAGCCTCACGAGTACGGGAATTTTCCGTAATGACATGGCGGCAGCGTTTGTAAACCGTTTCACTGAGGAATCCGCGATGTCGTTCGAGATCCGCGAGCGAGACATCCCGGAGCGCGCGAATACCGGGAAGGGTTTGTGAAAGCAGCCGCACACCTTCCTCGCATTCGGTGCGCCGGACGTTGTATTCGCTGGTGCCAAGCTTGTGTTGGACCATGGTATTGCAAATAACCAACTGAACTCCACGTGGAAGGCGCAGCAAACGGAAATCAAGGGAGCGGCAATCGAGCAGAAGTGCACTTCCGGCTTGTCCGTGACAGGAAATAAACTGATCCATGATTCCGACGCGTGCGCCGACAAATTCATTTTCGGCCCGCTGGCACAGCAGAGCGAGCCTGGTCAATTCAATGGGATCGTGGGCAAGATCCAGCAAGGCGTAGCCGGTCGAAACTTCGAGGGCCGCAGATGAGCTGAGTCCGGCGCCCAGCGGGACTTCTCCTCGAATGTAAACGTTGGCGCCGCTCAGTCGATATCCTGCTCTTTTGAGCGCCCACGCCACGCCCAGCGGATAGTCGGGCCACTTCCCTGTCGAATGGATCTCTGCATTGTCAAGATCGGCTTCAATTGCTTCATCGAAGTTCTCGGAATACAACGCAATTTTACGATCACTTCTAGGGGCGACCGCTACCCAGCAGGAAAATCCGTGTTCGCCGATTAAATTTACGCGGCCGGGAGCGCGGTACACCACGGAATCGCCGCCAAAGCGGGAGCTGAACTTCTTGGCCAGATTGAGAGCGTCATTCATGGGAATCGTCAGTCCATCGAAAATAGGCGCTCGGGTCAGGCCGCAGACTTCGAGTTCGCTCGGTGCCGTACATTGTCATTCTTCAAAGCGCCTTTTTGAGCGGCGATTGTTAACAGCCGCGATGGCGCCTCCCGGGTCACTTGCCATGGTAGGATGAAAGCGATTACATCAGCAAATAGACGTTAATTCCAGCTGAAAAGTTAGACCCTGTGCTGAACGATTTCCCGCGATGAAACCGCTCTATGCGGGCCTTGTCCATCCTTCGTGGTCACTCCGACCCGCCTGCGCAAGGGTCAACACGAGCAAAGCCTTGCCGTCAGGCACGCAGCGTACACGATTGACTTAACCAAACTAGGGAACTTTCTCGAGCCGAACCGGCAATGTGATCGGAAGCGAGCTCGCGGCGGAAGCACCGTCTGACCACCGCGCTACTTATTTCGCAATTACGGCCACGGCATCCACTTCAATCAGCCATTCGGGCCGCACCAGTCGATTTACGACCGCAAAGGTGCTCGCTGGCGGATTCGTCGTGTTGACGTACTTGTCGCGAATTTCCCGCACCGTTGTGATCTGCGAAGGGTCCACGCTTTCCGCACAGTAGTAGTTCAGCTTAATCACGCTGCTGAAATCACCGCCAGCGGCTTCCACAGCTGCCTTCAGGTTTTCGAAAACCTGCTGCACTTGTGCACGGAAATTGTCCTTGCCCACCAGATTTCCTGACCGGTCAATTGCGACCTGCCCAGCAATGTAGACCATCTTTCCGCCAGTAACTTCAGCGACCTGAGAATATCCCGCTGTGGGTTTGGCCATGCCGTCAGGATTGAAAAGCCGGAAAGGCCGGGCCTTCTGAGTCTTTTGGCTTTGTTTACCTTTGTCTGCCCGCTGCTGAGGGGAACCGCTTGCCTGAAAAGGCGCAGCCAGCAAGATGATCGCAAACAGCAGATAGTACGCGGTTTTCATGACGCCTCACGTATGCCTATGGAATGGAAGCAAAGCCAAGACTATCTTGAACGAGGTCTGCCGCAAAGCGACTCTCCTGACTCGGTCGACGAGAGTGGGTTCACATCGCGGAATGATGCGGCGCTCCGTGTCCAGTACGTCAGGAACGTGTGCCAAAGTGGGGCACTCTGTTCGGCATAGCACAAGTTGGCCTCCGCAGTCATGGTGGTAACCATATCGTATTGTTTTAAATGTCTTGCGGACTTCACGAGCGATGGAAGAAAGGACTACATGGCGGACCCTGTGCATGTATCGACGGGGAAGCATTGGCGACGCAGCGCGTGCCACGAAGCGCAGCGCCTTTTTTTTTTCGAACCTCTACCCTGTTTTGTCATAACTATTTCAAATCACGTCACTCTGGCAGTCTTAAATTTCCCCGCTACTTCATTTTCAGGCAGAATAGATGTCAACCGCCCAGTCACCACTTCAGGAGGTGTTCTTTGTCCCGTTTCAACAATCTTACAGCCCTCGTGTCTTTGGGCTTGTTGCTCGCGCTTTCTGGTTGCCAAAAGCCGGCTGACCAGGCGGCAAACTCCGATTCGACGGCGAGTGATTCTTCAAAAGATTCTTCGAGCCCATCTGGTGGTTCAAGCTCTTCCGGCAGATCCGCTGCACGAGAGACGGTCGCCAAGCCCCTCGTGGTCCCAGCCGACACAACGATAACCGTCGTCCTGGACGAAGCGATCGGTTCTAAGACCTCGGCTGCTGGCCAGAATTTTTCCGCCACGGTAGCTTCTCCTGTCGAAGTGGACGGCAGAGTAGCGATTCCGAAAGGCGCGCGCGTCACCGGAATCGTGCGGGATGCCAAATCCGCGGGACGCTTCAAGGGCGGCGCCGTACTTTCCATCTCGCTCGCCAGCGTTACCATCGACAATGCAACCTATGACCTTCACACAACCAACCATGTCCAAACCAGCAAAGGCAAGGGCAAGCGTACCGCTACGATGATCGGTGGCGGCGGCGCGGCTGGTGCTTTGATCGGTGGTCTAGCCGGTGGAGGCAAGGGTGCCGCAATCGGCGCTGCGATTGGCGCCGGTGCAGGCACGGGAGGTGCCGGATTGACTGGCAACCGCGAAATTGTTTTGCCGGCCGAGACCCCCCTAGCCTTCAAACTGTTGGATCCGCTCGAAATCAAATCGAAGCGGTAAGCCATTCGAAAAGGGGCGGAGCAAGAGAGTTGCTCCGCCTTTTTTATTTGAAGCGCGCTTTTACTTCCTCCGGGATCGGTTCGCTTCGCATTCCTCGTTGTGATTGCGGATCCCTGACAGTCCAGACTCGCTTTTCCGTGCCCTCCGCTGCCAGCTCGTCTGCCTTGTACAATTTGTGTTCAACCTGAAAACTGCTGCGTCCCCATTCAACAATCCGCGTCTCGATCGCCACTGTCTCTCCAAAGGACGCTGCCACGTAGAACTGCGCTCGCGTATCAATCATTGGAATCCCCAGCAGTCCATAGGCCTTCAGCATTTCCGCTTTTCGAAATCCGGCCTTTTCAAAAAGCGCATTCGTGCAAGCGTCAAAGTATTCGAAAAATCGCGGGAAATAGACAATCCCAGCGGGATCGCAGTCTCCCCACTCGATGTGAATCTCTTTTCTGTTGCTCAGCATCTCTACGGTT
>QHYO01000218.1 GCA_003224135.1 Acidobacteriota bacterium
CCAGAATGCCGATGGGGAGGACGCAAGTGCCTTTGGAGACTTCAATAGCACGGTGGAAATCGTCGGCAGTGAGTTCTTCCCAGTGAGCGGAAAGTTTTTGCTGCGCAAAGAGAGACGCGGCGGCCAGAAAGCAACTGAGGAGAACAAGTAAGAGACGACGCATGGAAAAACTCCTTTGAAAAAATCGCCGCTGCGCATTGTACTCCGAAATTGCTACGTTTAAATCGTTTTTATGATCATGGAGAAGTTTCAGAAGCGTTACTGCGATAGCGAAAGAAAAGATCTGCTACGGCAAAGACGGTGAGGAATACCAGTAATGGGTCGATAGGATGGCGATAGCGTAAGGAGGTGTGCGTGAGGTAATAGATGAGCGGGTAGAGCAAAGGGAACACCGCGATCGGAAATGCAAACGAACGTTTCGAGCGGACGAGCAGCGCGATCCCTAGAAACATGCCAAGGGAGAGAATCAGATTGCTGAGAATGATGATGCGAACCAGGAGGGAGTCTGCGCGACGGAAGTCGGCGAGGGGATGTTCGGTGCCTGTCCAGGTGGCGACGATTTTTCTGGCGGTGAGACGAAGAAAAAGCGACGGTTTTTGTTGAATGAAGGAATTCGCGAGACGGGACTTCTCGTCGAGGTAGGCGTTTTCACCGACTTGCGAATAGTGGCGCGTTTCCTCAAAGCGGGTGATGCGTCGGAGGCCGCCGATGGCGTGTTCGTCAAAAATGTCGTTGTTGCCGATCCAAAGTTCAAACGGAAGACTTGAACGGATTGGAATTACGCGATGGAAAATTCCATAGTTGCGCAGAGTCCAAGGCAGACAACAAATAAGAATCAATCCGGATGCGAACACTGGGGCATGCCAGGAGATTTTCACTTGAGTTCGTGCATGCCGCACTGCCCAAAACAACAGAAAGGGAAGAACGATTCCAAGAGAAGGATTGGTGAGAAGAGTGACGCCCCAGAGCGCGCCGTACGTTAGCCAGAGCCACAGCCTTGGAGATTGGGCGATGCGCAGAGTCGTCCAAAGAAGAGTTGTGGCGAGAAGCACGGAGAGCGACGTATCTCAGATCCACTCGAAGGGCATGATAACGCCAGCGGGGAGAAAGACCCAAAGCCATGCGGAGGCAACTGCGACATGGCGTCCGGCAATTTGTTGCGCGAACGAAAAGAGTGGGAACGTGACTGTAGCTGAGAAGAGAGCATTCAACAAAACGGCGGCCAGAAAACTGTGAAATGTAAACGCGCCCAACATGCGGAAGATGATTGAAAGAAGAAAAGGATAGAGAGGCGGCAGCCACGCGGTGGGGCCGGTGTTCTGGCGAAAAAGATTGCTGAAGCCTTTACCTTGCGAGAGCGCCAAGGCCGTGTTGCCTGCTTCCTGGTCGAATGGAACAGTTGCGAGAACTTGATGAGGAATTTTTCGCTGTTGATCCCACGCGAAGTCAAGACGTGCGCCGAGTGCAACCGCGGCGATGAACCAGACACTTGTGAGCAGTACGACGATGCGAGATGTGCGGGTCATGTTTGAACGAGGTGCTTTTAGATTTTGCCGCAGGTCGGTCTGCGATGGAAATCCCAGAAAGACTCCTTCGAGGAATCTGTTGGTTGTGGAATGTAGCGGGGATAGAATGCGACACGCGGCTGGCGACCACTGGAGTCGATTGGCCCAGACGGCGGAGTATCTCGACGGACTTGTCTTCCATCCCATCCACCATGAACAAGGCAGTGCCACGGCGGCGGTGGGGCATTGCCATACTGTTGGGCTTCGGAGTGCTGGTCAATTATTTTGACCGCGTAAATCTTTCGGTCTCTCGGGACGCGCTGCACGACGCGTTCGGAATGTCTACGGTCGCATTTGGATTCTTGTTAAGCGCGTACAACTGGACGTACGCGGCGTTGCAGCTTCCCTCGGGACTATTGTTGGACCGCTTTGGCGTGCGTCGCGTGGGAATTATCAGCACGATCATCTGGAGCGTCGCTTCGTTTGGCGCGGCAATTTCTACGGGAATCGGCAGCCTGTTTGGGGCACGGTTTTTATTGGGAATTGGCGAAGCGCCGACGTTTCCTGGAAATGCGAAGGCTGTCGGGTACTGGTTTCCGAAGCAGGAACGCAGCCTGGCGACCGCGATCTTCGATTCCATGGCGAAATTTTCTTCGGCCATTGGCGTGCCGATTCTGGGAATGCTGCTCTTACATTTTGGCTGGCGATGGAATTTCGCCGCGACGGGAATTATCAGTCTCGTTTATTTTGCGTTGTTTTATGCGTACTACAAAAATCCCAGCCAAGACGAGAGACTTTCCGAGGCGGAGCGAGAATATATTCGCGTGGGCGGCGCGCAGCCGGAAGATCAAGCGCGTGCCGCTGCCGGAGCACCCCTGGGATATCTGCTGGTGCAGCCAAAAGTGTTGGGCTTGGCGATGGGATTCGGCTCGTACAATTACAGCTTCTATTTGTTGCTGACGTGGCTGCCTGCCTATCTTTCCTCTGAGTTGCACGTCGATCTGATGCATTCGGTTCTGTATACGAGTGTGCCCTGGCTGGTTGCGACGGCGACTGATTTGATTGTTGGCGGATGGCTCGTGGATGCGTTGATCCAACGCGGATGGAACGCGGTGCGGGTGCGGCAGAGTGTGTTGATCGGAGGAACGGCGCTGGGTCTGGGAATTCTGGGAGCAGCATACGCGCGGACTCCAGAGCGAGCGGTCTTCTGGATCAGTGTCTCGCTGGGAGGACTCTCGGCTGCTTCGCCGGTGGGATGGTCGATTCCGTCCTTGATTGCGCCGAAAGAGAGCGTGGGAACGGTTGGCGGGATTCTGAATCTTTGCAACCAACTCGCAGGAATTGCCGCGCCAATTGCGACTGGATTCATCGTTTCGGGAACGAAAAGCTTTTCGTGGGCGTTTATTGCGGCGGCGGTCTTTTTGGCGATCGGAATCGTAGGATATATTTTTCTATTGGGGAATATGGAACCGATCGCCGAGCCAGGCGAAGCGCGTGATTAGCGGCCGGCTGAATAGTGTTGTGATTGTTTGCTACGCGAGTTGAAGACGGAAAAGCTGCCGTCGGGATTTGCCGTGAGTTTCAGATAATTTGCAGCGTCAGGCCCGGAAGGATTGGCGATAAATTCTGGCGCAGTGTTGTGCGCCGTTCCCGCTTCTTCAGAAAAATGCAATTGCCAAAGAGCGGCGAGATTTGGCGAAGACTTGATGATGTCCAGCGCCGACGGGCTGCCGCCTTTGGTGGCTCCGTTATCGACGACGGCAACGCGAGGCGTAATTGCGTGTACGAGAGCGGCGCTTCCGCTTTGGTTGAAACCATGGTGGGATGCGATGTAGATGTCCACGTGCCCAATTTTGTCGACCGGGCACATCAGTTCGCGTTCTTTGTCGGCAGTGAGATCGCCGAGATCGAGAATCTTGAGTTTGCCGAAGGTGATGAGCGTGCCAAGAGAACGCGGATTTTCGGTTTTATCGGCCGGTGGTTGCGGCGAACTCGCGCAAGCAGGATTGGGCTGACCAGCGCCCGGAAGGGTCTTCTGGAGAACGGCGCCATCGGAGGAGATTATTTGGGCGGAAATCCCTTTTATGGGGAGAGTGTCGCCGGGCTTGGCGATGATGCGTTTATATTTTCCGTTCGACAGGAGTTGCTGGTAAGCGAGCCAGCGTCTTTGCGTTACTTCGTCCGTTGTTTCGCGGTTCTCTCCGTGATCGATGAAAGCGCCGATTCCAATCCGCTCGGCGAGCTGCGGAGCGCCGCCAACGTGGTCGTCATGGTAATGAGTAATGAGGACGAAGTCGATTTTGTTGATGCCGGCATCGTGGGCAGCAGCGACGATGCGGTCAGCGTCACGACCGTTATTGCCGGGCCAACCGGTATCGATGAGGAGCGACTGGCCCGCGGGAGTGACGAAGAGTGTGGCTTGACCGCCTTCGACGTCCACAAAGTATATTTGCAGGGCCTTTAGAGGAGTCGCGGCAGGCTGAGCGGACGCTACAGAGTCGAACGCCACAAATCCAAGGGCCATAAAGAGCCCGGCAAGCACGAACGCTCGCGCGGCAAAAACGCCAAGCCGGAATTGCGAATCTGTCGTCAGCTGTGCAGTCATGCGATTTTCTCCGTAGAAGGTCTTATCACACTTCGGGCGACGAACGCGGTTTGCCAAGTGCCCGCACAGCGCCGGTTGAAATGCCACCGTCGACGAGAATCGTTTGGCCGGTCATGTAGCGGCTGGATTCCGAGGCCAGGAAAACAATCGCGCCATCAAGATCGTTCGGTTCGCCGGCACGTCTGAGGGGAATGCGCTCGCGAAGGTATTCGACCCATTCCCGGTCCTCGTAGAGAACTTTGTTCTGCTCGGTGCGGAACCAGCCGGGCGCAAGGCAATTGACGGTGACGCCGTGTTTGCCCCAGTCGTCGGCGAGGCTCATGGTGAGCTGGCGAATTCCGCCGCGGCTTGCGCCATAGGGAGCAAGGCCCGCGTAGCCCGCAACACTGGTGACAGAGCCGATGTTAATGATGCGGCCGTAGCCCGCCGGAATCATGCGGCGCGCGGCGGCCTGCGCAACAAAAAAACTTCCGCGCAGATTTGTATCCAAAATCGTATTCCAATCTTCCCAGGTAACTTCGAGTGCGGGTTTGCGGATGTTGCAGCCAGCATTGTTGACGAGAATGTCGAGATGGCCAAAAGCGGATTCGGCGTCGGCGACCATCTTATCGATGCTGTGCTGATAGCGCACGTCGAGTTCGAGAGAAAGGGAGCGGCGGCCGAGTGCCTGGATTTCGACTTCGAAGGCGGCGAGACTTGTGCGTGTGCGACTGGTGAGGACAAGATCGGCGCCAGCCTTGGCAAGTGCTCGAGCGAAGCCTTGACCGAGACCACGGCTGGAGCCGGTAACAATTGCAGTTTTGCCCGTCAAGTCGAATAGCGAGTTCGCAGGGTGATCAGGGTTCGCGGCTGGACTGGGAGGCGAGGTTGGAATTGTTTCTGGAGTCATGAGAGGTTTCCTGGAGTGAGTACGACTTTCAGCAAATTTGGCTCGCGCGCGTAAAGACGCTCAAACCAGCGAGGACCTTCCTCAAGAGGGACGACTGCGGTAATCAGAGGCTTCACGTTGATTGCTCCGGAGGTCAGAAGTTCAATCGCGCGCGGATATTCGCCGGCGGATGCACAAGAACCTTGCAGCCGAATTTGCCGTGTAACTACTTTTTGTAGAGGCAAAGTCACTTGCGGCGCGATGTTGCCGATCAGGACCACGGTGCCTCCTTTGCGGACGGAGTCAATCGCAGCGGCGACCGTTTCCTTTCTGCCCACAGCTTCGAGTGCGACGTCTACGCCTTCACCGTTCGTTAATTCAAGAAGTTGCCTGCTGAGTGTGTCATCGGATAGCAAAACGGCTGTTGCGCCGAGCTGGCGTGCGAGATCGAGGCGCGCGGAGTCAACGTCAGTGACGAAGACACGAGAGCAGCCGGCGGCACGGAGCGCTTGAAGAATGAGAATGCCGATGGTGCCCGCACCGATGACAAGGGCGGTGGCGTCGCCGGAAATTTGCGCCAGGGAAACGGCGTGGAGAGCGACGGCTATCGCCTCGAGCATGGCGGCTTCCGCATACGGGAGACTATCCGGCAGCCTGTGAACAACGCGTGCGGGGACGGCGACGAATTCCGCGAAAGCGCCTGCGCGACGGTAATCGCCACAGGAAACGCCGAGCACCTGGCGATTATCGCAGAGGTTCACGTTTCCGCGCGAGCAGTTGGAACATGCACCGCAATAGATTGTGGAGTCGAAAGTGACACGATCGCCTTCGGCAAAATTCTTTGCCGATGATCCGACAGCCGCGACGACTCCTGCGGCTTCGTGACCCATGACCAGGGGAGGAATGCGGCGGCCGGAAGAGCCATCGTAGCCATGAACGTCACTGCCGCAGATCCCGCATGCGGCAACGCGAACAAGAACCTCGTCGGTGGCCAGACGGGGAACAGGCACATCGGCGATTTCTAGATTTCGATAGCTGGAGAGGAGCAGTGCTTTCATGTGCATCGAGGGCGCGGTCGCGCCAGGAAACTCTATCACTAAAGGTTAGCCATGAGGGATTAGAGAGAGTGCCCGGGCCTGCCTACTCCAGCTGCGCAGGTAGCTAAAGTCACGAGGTGAAGAGCTGACTATTTGCGATTGGTTTTTGCGCGGACACTTCGTTCTAGGTAATCGTCGAGGTGCTGACGGGCGTCGTGAAGAGCTTGGTCATCTTTTTGAAGGCTGCTGATCAGGAGTGCGCCTTCAAGGGTACCGATGATGAGTTGGGATAGTTTTCGTGGGTCCATTCGGCGAACGATCTGGTTTTCCGTTATACCGTCTGCGGCAATTTTGGAGAGACGACCCATCCAGCTTTGCAAAGCCTTTTTGGCGCGTGCGCGCAAAACTGCATTTCCATCG
>QHYO01000222.1 GCA_003224135.1 Acidobacteriota bacterium
CGACCTGGAAGCGATCAGCACGATGCTGGGTCGCGCGAAGGATGCGGAGGAATGGAAAAAGCGTGCGGAGCGGCGCGGCGCGAATGTTCAGAAATATTTCTGGGATGCGCAGCGCGGATTCTTTTTCGACTACAACATCGACCGGAACGAACGCTCGACGTATGAATACATCACAACTTTTTATCCGCTGTGGGCTGGAGCGGCAACGAAGGAGCAAGCAGCCGCAGTGATGAAGAACGTTGGAAAGCTCGAGCAACCCGGCGGGTTGGTGATGAGTCCCTACGAGACGGAAGGCCAGTGGGACTTTCCGTACGCCTGGGCCCCGACGCAACTGGTGGCGATTGAAGGGATGCGGAAGTATGGGTTCAATTCGGACGCGGACCGAATCAGCTACAACTTCATCAGCATGGTGGCCGAAAATTTTCGTCACGACGGAACGATTCGGGAAAAGTACAATGCAACGACGCGATCTTCCGAAACCGCGGTGAAGGCCGGCTACAACATCAACGTTGTGGGATTCGGCTGGACGAACGCCGTGTTCCTGGTGTTTCTGCACGATTTACCGCAAGCGATGGTCGAAAAGCTAGCGGAAGAGCAGCTGCACGCTATGGCGAACTAATAGGTGATGCGTGACTGGAGTCGTGACTAGTGACTGGTCCCGAGAGCTTTGGCCCTATGTGTTGACTGCAGACCGCCTCGATCCCTCCCCCTATTTTTTGTAGGTACTGAATCCTGAAGGAGTTGGCAGGAGTAGTTTGCGTAAGTATGGGTTCTAAAAGACTTAACGGAAGCTTCGCTAAATAATTCGACCGGTGGCAGAAGACATACTGAACGCAGATTATGCGGCACGGACTTCGGCGAGGATTTCGGGGTCGGCCGCGGGCATTGCGCCTTCTTGCGAGGCGACCCACGCCCCCATGCGGTTTGCAGCGACATTCATTGCGGCGAGTGATGAACCGCGAAGCGCATGGTGCACGAGGGCGGCGGTGAAAGCGTCACCCGCGCCGACAGTGTCGGCAATTTTGACGGAAAATCCTGGGTGCTCATGGTGCGACTCGGCAGTGATCAATGCGCTGCCCGCCGGGCCGCGAGTGATGCAAACAAGACGAATTCCAAGTTCGCGGCAGAGCCAACGGGCAGCGAAAATGTCGGAACGTTCGGAACCCTTTAGCGGACATCGCAAGAGATCAAGGAATCGCGGAAATTCCTCGTGATTGAGTTTGAGAATCGTGGCGTGGCGCGCGGAATCACGAAGGAGATCGCCGCTAAAATACGATTGGCGAAGGTTGACGTCAAAGATGCCGATGGCGAAGGACGGAAGCGCGGAGAGGAAAGCGCGGATGGTGGCACGCGAAACGGAATTGCGCTGGGCAAGTGAGCCGAAACAAACGGCGTGAGTGGCGCGGGCGAGTGAGACCCAGTCTTCAGAGAATTCCAGAAAATCCCAGGCGACGTTTTCGGAGATGTGATATTCGGGTTGTCCCCTGAGATCGACCTCTACCTTGACTGTGCCGGTCGGATGAGTCGGGTCGCGCTGAATACGGCTGACGTCAAGGCCGCTGGACTTGAGATGCCAGAGTGCTTCCTGACCGAGCCGGTCGTCACCGACACGGCTGGCAACCATGCCGGAATCACCGAGCAGCGCCGTGATGTACGCAAAATTCGCAGGAGCACCGCCGAGTTGTTTGCCCTTCGGGAATAGGTCCCAGAGAAGTTCACCGAGGCCGACTACGAGGGGACGCGGAGTTTGCGAGGGAGACATGGATCAGTCAAAAAACAAAAGATCGGCCGGTCTGAAGACCGGCCACTAGAAGGGCCAGAGCAGGCTGAATCGGCCGACGTCCGAGCGGTGCCCCTGAACAGAAATTTGCAACACGAAGACGACCGGCACAGAAGACGTTACGAGTTGGGCGGTCGAAAATCATGGCTTGAGCTTGGGATCTTCGCGGGACTGGAGCTGTTCGGCGAGTTTGAGCTCGCGCTCGGAGTCTTCGGTGCGGCCAAGTTCGCGGTAGGCCTGGCCGAGAAGATGATGAGGGATGTTGTTGTTGGGATCCATGGAAATCGCGCGCTGCAGAGCGCGGATCGCTAGCTGCGTTTCTCCTTTTTTCTGCAGAACTTTGCCGAGAAGAATATACGGGCCGGTAGAAGTCGCATCGAGCCAGATGGAGCGCTGCAAGAGTTTTTCGGCTTCATCGAACTTCTGAACGCGCGAATAGGCATCGGCAAGTTTGTAGTATGCGACGGGATTGCCGGGATTTATGGCGAGTTCCTGTTCGAGCTGCGCAGTGGCTTCGGGAATTTTCGATTGATAAAGGTAAAGTTCGCCTAGGAGTTGATGCGCCAGCGGAAGCTTGGGATCAAGCTCGACGGCTTTCTTGCCGTACTCTTCCGCGACCTGACCGAAGTCAAAGCGAAGCAGGAGGCGCGCAGTGAAAAGGTAGGCGGCGGCGGAATCGGGCAGGACTTGAAACATTTTCGCGAAGGCGGCACGGGCGTTGGAGTAGTTTTTTGTTTGGATGTAAGCGATACCGAGAATATAGGAGGCGTCGACACTGGCGCTCGGATACCAGGATTGGACTTTTTCGAGATATGGAATTGCTTCCGAAGGTTTGCCGGCGAGGTAAAGCGAGAGACCGGTGAGTTGCGTGGCCTCGTTGTCACTTGGATTTTCCTCGACCGCGCGCTGGAAGGAAGAAATGGCGTTGCGATAGTCGCCCTTGCGGTAATAAATGATTCCGAATTCGTGAGAGAGATTTTTTGCACTGGGATTGGATTTTACAATTTCGTTGAGGGCGGAGAGCGCTTCATCAAATTTTCCCTGGTCGGTGAGGCGGTGAATCTGGTCGTAGGAGGCAGGAGATGGCGGCGAGGAGAGAGGAGACTGAGCGAAAGAGAGCGAACGGAGTGGAAGGAAAAGGAAGAGACAACAAACGAATCGTGCAGAGGGCCAGTGTACTTTGAATTTGTGATGGGGCATAGAACGTGAAAGCGGCGTCCAGCGCCGCACTCCAAAAGCGATTAGAGCACAAAAAACGGGGAGCCCGCGAGCGGACTCCCCGTTTTGTTTGGGGTGTTATAGGGGTTAAAAAGTGAATCGCAGGCCGAACTGGAGTTGGCGCATGCCGTTCGGGGCGTTGGGCGAAGCATCAGCCTCGATTGCCGTGATCTTGCCGGCGCCGCTGCAGTCCACGCAGAGGTTACCCTGAGTGGAACTGAAGCCCAAGACCGGATGGTTGAACACGTTGTAAGCGTCGAAGCGGAACTGCGCCCTGACCTTCTCTGTGAAGTTGAAGCTCTTCGCCAACGACAAGTCGGAGAAGAGAGCATGCGGACCGCGGAACGAATTGCGATGCGCGTTCCCGATATGACCGCACGCGGGAAGGGCGAAAGGACCGGAGGTTGGACGAGCAACAAGGCAAGTGTCCGTTCCAGTGATGTCAGTCGCCGAAATGATTTCCGGAGATTGATCCAAGGAGCTCACTGGCGTAAACCAGAAGATATTGCCGTTAGCATCCGTTGTTTTTCCGATGTGGAAGGACTGTCCAGGAAGGACATCTGGACGGCACGGACCTGCATCGGAAATTTCGCCGCAATGACCGAGTGTGGGGGTAAAGGGCAAGCCGCCGCTCCAATTGGTGGTGTTGGAAATCTGCCAACCGCCGATCAGGAAATCGGCAGCGCGGCCGATGTCGCCCATGTATTTCTTTCCCCGTCCCACTGGCAACTCGTAAACGGTGCTGATCACGAATACGTGGTTGCGGCTGAAGTCATCCGGACCGTAGGAGAAGCGGGGATCAACAGAATAGTATGAGCTGTCGTAGTTGTAAGCGTGTGAAAAGGTATAGTGTCCGAGGAACTGCAAGCCAGAGGCGAAGCGCTTTTCGACCTTCACTTGCAGGGCGCTGTAGTGACTGCTGGCGTCGTTGCCAAAGTAATTGCCGATATCGGACGAGCAGCAGGTTAGTGGAATCGGGTTGCCTGATGCATCGAGCTTTGGAAGGCCGGTGACTGGGTCAATCACCGGGAAATTGGGGTAAGTAAACGCCGGCACACCGTTCAGGTTGAAGCGACGGCGATTTGCTTGCGGGATTGATGGCGCGAAACCTGCCTTACAATCGAACTGCTTCGTTGGCGTTGTAAGCCGGACCGTTGCCGGCAAAGATGTGGCTGCCCTTGTTGCCGATGTAGCCGATCTCGATGTTCATCGTCGGAGTCAGCTGACGCTGAAGCGTAACGTTCCACGCGTCAAGAGTTGGCAAACGCTGTACGCGCGGCCGCACTCGCGGATCAACGTTGTTCAGCGGTCCGCGGAGTGGCAGGATGCCGTCCGAAGGAACCGTCACCGGATTGAAGGGAGACGGACCCTGCGCCAGAGTAAATATTGCGCTGCGGTCGTTGGTCCCACCGTTGACGCTGGAATCGGAAAGGTCTTGGTTGGCGAGAACCGGAAGGTTCTGCGTCACGACGTGGCCGAAGTTGGAGCCGAACACACCGATATCGAAGCTGCGACCGTAGCCCATACGCACAACGGTCTTGGGATCGACTTGATACGCGACGCCAATACGCGGAGCGAAGGCCTTGAGTGTGTTGTCAGTGTTACCGTCTTCGCTATTACTACCGACGCCCGCAACTCGAATGATTCCTTCATCGAGATTCGCGAATCCACCTTGCTGCTTGCCATTAACGGTTTCTGGAAAATAGATTTCCCAGCGCAACCCGTAATTGAAGGTCAACTTCGAGGTCATGCGCCAAGTGTCCTGGCCATAGAAGAACCACCGCTTTTGCCGCTCGGCGGCGTTGAGGCTCGTGCTCACAAAGCGATTAAAGTGGGTCACATCGCCGAGCAAGAACGTGGCCAAGTCAAGGCCGCCGTTTCCCGCGTTCGCCGTGCCACCGGAATTGAATTCCAGCTCACCGGTGCGGTTAGACTCGCTCGGCACCCGGAGGTTCTTCGCATAACGAATGTCTGCTCCGAACTTGATCTGGTGATTCCCTTGGATGCGCGTCCAGTTATTCACAACCTGGAACTGATCTTCCTTTTCGGTCAATGGACAGTTGCAACGACCGACGTTCAAACCGTCACCGAAAGACCCGGAATCAGCTCCGGCTACGTTACTACCCGTGCCATCCCTCAAGCCGTGTCCAGTGAAATGGAATCGGGACAAGCCGCCGGTCGTTGGAGGGCCGGCAACTCCCGGACCGCTGTTCAAGCCGGGAACACCGAAAGCGTCCATCGGGGAAGCACTGCTATCGGAGAAAGCCGTTTGCGGGTTATACCGGAACCACCCGAAGCGCAAGTCGGTAAGCCACTTTGTCCCGATCGCCTTGTTGAAGCCGGTGGCCAAGCTGTAATTGTGTACCGTGGAACTCCCGTTCAAGCCTCCCGGTCCAAACCCTGGCCCACCAAGATCTCCGAGCGCTCCTTTGCCGGAGAGCGAGAAGTAATCCAAGCTAAAGCGCCCGAAAACCTGGAAGCCGCGAGGCGCGCTGTAGTCAATGCGGGTGTCAAAGCTGTTCTGGTTGTAAGGACCCGAACCAGAATTGATAAAATTATTAAGCACGCCGGAGCTTGAGGGCGCTGGGAATGCCGCCAGGATATTGCCCGCTTGCTGGGAAATCCTACCGATGGGGATCAGGTTGCCAGCAAAAGCAGTGCGACCGGAACCGTCAGCCGAAATGCCGGTGGCTGGATCGAAGACCTGGCCGCCGCCGTTGATACCTGCCGCACCGAGATATTCGCTCAAGTCGCAAAACCCGGTGGTGTTCGTAGCGGGATTGCAAGTTTGCTGAACGAGCGCTGTGGGAATCGTTAGTTGATTCGTGATGCCGCCCGTCTGCCTGGTTCCCTGGTAATCGCCAAAGAAAAAGAGCTTGTTCTTCCAGATCGGGCCGCCCAGCGCTCCGCCGAATTGCTTGAAGCTAGCATTCGGAAGAGGGTCGGTTGGTTTGTTCTTGAAGGGATCGCGAGCCTGCTGCCCATCGCCCCGCCAATCATAGAATGCAGAGCCGTGAAAATCGTTCGAACCGGACTTGGTCTGGACAGTGACCACGCCAGCGACGGCCTTGCCAAATTCCGCATCGTAATTTTGCAAAGACATTTTTGCTTCTTGAATCGCATCGAGGTTTGGATTGACGACAATGATGCCGAGAATCGGATCCTGGTTATCGGTTCCGTCGAGTTCGAACGCGGTGCCGCTAAAGTGCTGGCCGTTTACGAAAATCTGCTGGCCGCCCTGAGGATTTTCCGTCGCTGCGTGGCTCCACCCAACGAGCTTCTGGGTTCCAGGTGACAACAATTCAAAATTGGTGAAGTTGCGATTCAGAATAGGCAGTTGGGTGGCATATTTCTCGTTGAAGGTGATGGAGACATCGGAACGGTCGGTCTTCAACTGAGGAATTTCACCGGTGACTTCGATTGACTGCGAAATCGAGCCGACGTCCATTTTCCCGTCGACCTTGGCAGCCGTATCAGCAGACACCTGGATGCCTTTCACATCGTACGACTTGAAACCAGTGGCCTCGATGTGAACGTTATATACGTCCGGAATTAAATGCGAGACCGTGTAGTTACCATCAGCATTAGTCGTCGTTTCGTCGATCGTACCTTTGGCAATCGACGTTACGGTTACCTTGGCTCCGGCGACCGCGGAGCCCTGCTGGTCCGTAACGGTGCCAAGAATGCTTCCGTAGACAGCTTGTGCGGCAGATTTCGTCGCTGCCATACCCGCGACGAGAGAAAGAATTAGAAAACACCCCGATAAATTACGACTTCTCATTCCACCCCTCCTGATCAACTCGCTGCGTGTCGCACCAAGTCAGCTACCCCAGCCGTATGGCGGACACTTCTCGCCTTGGAACGAAATTCTAATCATCTCGACGACTGAAAATCAGGGAGAAAGGGCAAGAAAAGGAAAGCGAAGCGCGTACCAGCACACTCCCTCAAGGCACCCCCCAGCTGCTCCCGATCACGACTTGCTCGAAGGAAATCACAAGGCGACGAAAATGGGCGGTTAAGCGCTACAGAAAACCGGCGACCACACCCACACCTCGTTGCGTCCCTTGCGAATGGACACTTCGAGCCAAAAATATTATGCAACTTATCGGACTTTTCGCTGCTACAGGCAAGTCTCTCTGCGTCTGATACGGTTACACCGCTTAAATCTCTATGTTGCAAGGAGATGCGCGAGTTGGTACGCTCATGTTACATCGACGTAACAGGGACCCTTTGACCGACAGGACCCAATACCAGGCGGAAATTGAAAAGCTTGTGGCGAGCCACGCGCTGCACGGGTCGGAATCGCTGTGCAAGCTGTTGCGCTACCTGGGAAAGCAAGCACTCGAACATCCGGGAGTTCCAGTCAAGGAATATCAAATTGCGACAGAAGTATTCGGAAGGCAGGCCGATTTCGACCCGCAACTGGATTCAATGGTTCGCGTGCAGGCAGGCAGACTTCGAACCAAACTCGCGGAATACTACAGCACCGAGGGTGGGTCGGATCGAATCATGGTGGAGTTGCCCAAGGGCAGCTACGCGGTAACGTTCCACGAGCGGGCGAACGGGGCGGCCGTTCATGTGAACTCAAGCGGAGCTGGGACTTGGGCGAATGATCGACTAGAGAACGCAGCATCTGCGGCGAAAAGGCGCTATCTGGTGACGGGATTGAGCCTAGCACTCGCGTTGGCGATAGCGTCGATTGGCTGGCTGCTCTGGACGCGCCGAGATTCGGGAATTTCGTCCGCCAATGCCGCGGCAGATATTTCGGCGCCCGCACCCATCCGAACATTTTGGAAGGGATTTGTTCACGGAGCAGAAGAGCCCTGGGTAATTTTTAGCAACGCTAGGTTCGTCGGCCAGCCGAACACGGGGATGCGGTACTACGATCGATCGAAAGACGCGAATTCACCGATCCTGGACCACTACACGGGTGTGGGAGAAGTGCTGGCGGTGCACAATCTTGACAAGGTCTTCGCCGCGTTGCATCAATCGTTGCGCGTGAAGCGCGGCAGCCTGTTTTCTCTGGATGACGCAAAGAACAACGATCTAATTTTTATAGGGTCGCCATCGGAGAACCTGACGCTACTTGACATACCGAGCACGACAGAATTTGTGTTCAGGAAAGTAGAAAGCGGGCCGCAAGAGGGGAACGTGGCGATTGTCAATTTGCACCCCGCGAAAGGCGAAGCGGAGAAGTATGTACTGAGTCCCTCAAACTTTTCGCTAGCGGAAGATTATGCTGTGGTGGCGTTCGTAAAAGGGATCAGTCCGGAACATTCGGAGTTGATTTTGGCGGGGACGACAACCATTGGGACGCAGGCCGCGGTGGAATTCGTGACACGAGAAAATTATCTTAGCCAACTCTTAAAGAAGATGAATGTAACGCAGGCGAGCGAATTGAAGCCGTTCGAAGCGGTGATTCAGGTGAAGGTAGCACGGGGCGTGCCGGTGGAATCTTCGGTGGTCGCACTTCGTGTGTTGAACTAATAATTCCTGTAAATGCACCGACTGCCGCGCTAGATCAAGGCTGCGGGGCGACGAGTTTCGGATCGAGCGCTGCGGCCTTCTGGAATTCTGCAGCGGCTTCTTCGCTTTTCCCTAACCGGCGAAGTGCAATGGCAAGTTCAAAATGTGCCGGAGCGTAGTCCGTGACGGATTGGATTGCCGCGCGAAATTGTGAAATCGCCCCATCCAGATCACCCGCGTTTCGCAAACGCCTGCCGGAGTTGGTCGCAAAAACAGCGGCCTGAAGGTCCGTTTTTTCTTTTGCCAACCTGGCGCCCAGCTTCGCTTCGGAGGCTGCTCCTTGTGTGTCACCGAGTTGGCGAAGGACCGCTGCAAGAGTCGTGTG
Organism: Acidobacteriota bacterium; assembly: GCA_003224135.1. Taxonomy (GTDB): domain Bacteria; phylum Acidobacteriota; class Terriglobia; order Acidiferrales; family UBA7541; genus Acidiferrum. The sequence continues at coordinate 8,850 of QHYO01000222.1, forward strand.
AGCGCCGGCGAAATCCGGCTGAAGCCGTATGGCTTCGCGAAGGGCGTCTACAGATTCCTTGGACTTCGACTGCTGCTTGAGAACCGTGCCGAGAGCGTAGAAGGCTTCGGCGTAATCAGGTTTCGCTGTGATCGCTTTCCTTAGTTCATCAGCGGCTCCGTCTGCATCGCCCATCTGCCACAGGGTGACGCCAAGTGTGTAAGGAGCATCAGGCTGCGCCGGATCGATTGCCTCGGCGGCGCGAAGTTCAGCGACTGCTTCAGGAAGGTTGTCCTGAAGCTTCAAGGCGAGACCAAGATTGTAGTGAAGCAGTTGGCTATTCGGCGCGCTTACAAGCGCTTTCCGAAATTCAGCCGCCGCTGCTGCATGATCTGCTTTTTGTAAATATGCCGCGCCGAGATTGGCCTGGTAGCCGATGTCGGCGGGGCGGATTTGGAGCGCCGCGCGAAAAGCGACAACGGCGCCATCGCCGTCGCCCAACTGAAGCAGCGCGAGACCCAGGTTATTTTGCGCCGCGGCGTTTTGTGGCTGTAGCCGGAGCAATTCGCGAAAAGCAACGGCAGCATCGGCGGGATTTCCAGCGCGTTGCAACGCTTGACCAAGTAGATCCAGAATTTCGGGCTGCGCAGGCTGGAGCTTGAGAGAGGTCTGGAATGCGGCGATGGCGTCCGAAAGATTGCCAAGTTCGCGGCGAGCTCTGCCAAGGTAAGCAAACGCGAGGTTATTTTTTGGATCGAGTTGTGTTGCCTGTGTCAGATGGTTTTCGGCCGACTCGAAGTCCTTTTTCTCGAACTGCAGGACTCCAAGATGGAAATGGGTGGTGGCAAGGCGCGGATTCAGCCGGAGCGCTTCCTGAAATTCGGAGGTGGCGGATAAGAAATCATTTTGCCGGACCAACATCGAGCCGAGGTCATCATGAAGATCGGCACGGGACGGCGCAAGCGCCAAAGCGCGGCGAATCGAGGCAATCGAGTCATTGATGTTTGACGAAGCCTCCAGAGCACGAGCGAGGGCGAGGTGTGCGTCCGGTTCGTTCGGAGCAAGGCGAATGGCAGCGTTCGCTTCACGGATCGCTCCTTGCAAATCGTGCGTGCGAAGTAGTGCCGTCGAAAGGTTGACATGCGCGTTGACGAAAGAAGGTTTCAAGCGAACAGCAGCTTCGAATTGCGGAATTGCCTTCGCAGCATAATTTTGCGACAGGAGGACGAATCCCAAGGCGTTTCTGGCCTGAGCGTCTCGTGGATTCTGGCGAACTGCGGCTTCAAAGGAGGCCTGGGCAGCGACGAAGTCACCGCGTTGCAACGCGGCAGAACCTTCTGAAAAAGACTTGCCGTTTGTCGAAGAATTCGCCGAAGGATGCGATTGGGCCGAAACCAAAAGCGGAAAAAGCAGAAGCGGAATCAAGTGCACACGAAAATTCCAGCTACTATTTCGACTGCTCTTTTTCAACGATCAGCCTCCAAGGCATGCGGACTGAAGAATTTCATACTAGCATTAAGATGCCGGCAAATGCGGAACTGCCGTTCGCGAGAACAAGAAGCAATATTGGACCAAGATCGAGGCGCAAATTGATGAGACTGCGGTTAGCGGAATGCCGGCATTTTGCTGCCTGCGTGCTTCTTTGTGCGAACGCTTGTTTCCCGGACGCACACGCAGAGAGCGAGCAACATGCGGCGGAAGCGCAACGAAAGAACGTCGCCTACTTCGTTGATGAAGCGCAAAAAGCTGGCTTGAACGCGCCAAACACGTTTGGCGGCGTTGACACAAAGAAATTCATCATCGAGACGACCGGAACCGGAGTGGCGATTTTCGACTACGACAACGACGGATGGCCCGACATATTTGTAGTGAACGGAACCACGCTCGATCCTCTCCCGGGGAAAAAACCGCCGACAAACCACCTTTACCACAACAATCACGACGGAACGTTTACAGACGTGACGGAGAAGGCTGGACTCGCTCACACGGGTTGGGGGCAAGGAGTTTGCGTGGGAGATTACGACAACGACGGAAACGAAGATCTTTTTGTGACGTATTACGGAAAAAATGTCCTGTATCGCAACAACGGGAACGGAACTTTTTCGGACGAGAGCGACAGGGCGGGCGTTGCCGGGAATGGAGCATGGAGCACCGGCTGCGCTTTTGTCGATTACGATCGGGACGGGAAGCTCGATCTGTTTGTCTCGACGTACGTTGATTTCGACCTGAAAACGGCGCCCGGGCCCGGCGAGCGCGCATCCTGCATGTGGAAAGGCGTCCCGGTGATGTGTGGTCCGCGTGGCTTGCCATGGAGCAGAAACGTGCTGTACCACAACAGGGGCGACGGTACGTTTGAGGACGTGACGGTAAAAGCGCATATTGACCGGACGAATGGGCACTACGGATTCAGCGTGTCGACGATGGATTTCGACGATGATGGATGGCCGGATATTTACGTGGCGTGCGACAGCACGCCGAGCATTCTCTACCACAACAATCGCGACGGAACATTCACGGATGTTGCAGTGGTCGCCGGTGCCGCGTTTAACGAAGACGGGAAAGAACAGGCGGGAATGGGCTCAACCATTGGCGACTATAACGGCGACGGCCGCCTGGACATATTCAAGACTAATTTTTCAGACGATACCGCGACACTTTATCGCAATAACGGAGACGGAACGTTTGATGACGTAACGTTCGCAGCGGGACTCGGCCTGTACACAAAATATTTAGGATGGGGAACGATGTTCGTCGACGTAGACAACGACGGCTGGCCGGATCTGCTTCTCGTAAACGGTCACGTTTATCCGGAAGTGGACAAACAGCATCTCGGAAGCGATTACCGGGAGCCTCGAATTCTTTATCACAACAAGGGCAATGGAACATTTGAGGACATTTCGGCAGACGCGGGACCCGGCATTACTGCTGCGAAATCAGGTCGAGGGCTCGCGGTTGGAGATCTGTGGAACGACGGAAGAATGTCCGCGGTTGTAAGCAACATGAACGCGCCGGTGAGCCTGCTGGTGAATCAGGTTCGATCGGGCAATCATTGGATTGCGATCAGGACAACGGGAAGCAAATCCAATCGCGACGGAATCGGAGCAAGAATCCGCGTCAGAGCGGGTGACAGGATACTGGTCGACGAAGTGCGCAGTGGCTCGAGCTACGATTCGAGTAACGATATGCGAGTGCATTTCGGGTTGGGCGGCAATGCACGAGTGGAATGGCTCGAGGTCCGGTGGCCGAGCGGCCTAACAGAAAAGTTTTCAAATGTTCGCGTCGACGCGGTGCAGACTTTGAAAGAGGGCAGTGGAACCGCACTTCATGGCTCCGGACATTGAATGGAGCGAAGTGATCTCCGCTAGTGACCTGAACCTGCCTGCGAGGGCTCAGATGTTTTCTTGAGCCGAGCGCGAGCCGCGAAATATCGCGAGCGAATGCGACCGCCTTGGTCGCTGGTGAAAAGCAGTTTTCCCTGGCAAGCCTGCTGCAGCTCGGACGCACCCCAGATGGCGGTCATCAGGCCGGTTGCAGAGTGGGAGTCTCGCCCCAACAACAGATGCCCCAATTCGTGCGCGACGACATAGCCCAATAGCTCGCCGGTCTTAACAGCCTCGGCCGCGTTTGAAGAGGCAAGAACGCGAAAATAAACGAGAGCATAATTTCCATCGCCAGCAGCATTCTGGAAGGTTTGACCAAAAGTGTCTTCCGTTGCGGTGCTGGCCCTCGATACCAGGCGAACTGAAAGATGCTCCGGAAAAGAGATCGCACTGCAGCCGGTGTTCGTTTGCCGGTTCCCAGGCGTACCGCAGTCGAGCCACACCAAGAAGAGTCCAGCGCGGCGCATGATAAACGTGGCGCGATCCTGTGCCTTCGACAAGACCGATTGGGAGACACCGGCGTCATTGAAGACAGAGACGGTTAGGTCCACTAAGGCCGTCTGCTTGCGAGTCTGTGCGACGGCAGGCTGTGGAAAAAAGCCAACCGACAGAAGCGAAAGGGCCGCGAGCTTGTTTTTCATCGTCCGACTCCTGCTCAAGTGGCGCAAAAATGCGGCAGGAGCGTACGTGCCTCAAGGCTTGGCTGGTAACCGCCAGCGCAAACCTAGGTGACGAGCTAAACCCAGCGTCTCTGACCGTTTACAGTCGCGGGTGACTTGCAAAATCGGAAATTTTACGGCTCTTTGACTGAACGAAATACGACGGCGTACGTAGAAGTAAGAGAGATACCGAGCGGCGTACGTCTAAGAAGCTGAAAAAGGGTGAATTCGGTGGCTACCGGGCTCAACGGGAACTTGGCTGGTGTTGTGAGGTTCGGAGTGTATGAGGTAGATCCTCATACAGGGGAGCTTCGCCGCAACGGAGTAAAGGTAAAGCTGCAAGAGCAGCCCTTCCAGGTGTTGACAATGTTGCTGGAGCGTCCGGGGGAAGTCATCTCGCGGGAAGAAATGCAGCGAAGGTTGTGGCCTGCGGATACGTTCGTGGACTTTGACCACAGCCTGAACGCTGCTATTAAAAGGTTAAGGGATGCGCTGAAGGATTCGGCGGACAATCCCCGATTTGTGGAGACGCTGGCGCGGCGTGGGTATCGTTTTGTGGCGCCGGTGGCCGGGGCGTTGCCGCCGAACGGAAAAGCCGAAATACGAACGGCGCCCGAGGCGAAACATATTGCCGGATGGGTTCTGGGGGCACTGGTACTCGTCGGGGCGTGTCTCTCGGTCGGATGGCGTCTCGGCCATGGCACGGCTCGGGCCGTTTCGACAAAAGAAGTGCGTTTGACGGCAAACTCCGCGGATGTGCCTGTCTATCGGGCATCGATTTCTCCCGATGGACGGTTGCTTGCATACACAGACCCGCGAGGACTCTTTCTCCGCGAAATTACGCGGGACGATTCGCATCAGCTCTGGTTGCCCACCAACTTCAAGGCCCATTCGGTGAGCTGGTTCCCGGATGGGAATCATGTGCTCCTCGGTGGTACCGAGGGCGAAGGCGAAAAGTCGAGCCTGTGGAATCTTTCCATTCTGGGAGGCGCTCCGCGGAAGCTGACCGATGTATCCGAAGGGGGAACGGTTTCGCCGGATGGAACGAAGATTGCATTTTTAGAGAGCAACGACAAATTCAACAGCTCCGAACTTTGGCTGATGAACGCGGATGGAAGCCAATGTCGAAAATTATATGAAATCTCCGGATATTCCGGCTCGCTGGCGTGGTCCCCCAATGGAAAAAGACTGGCGTACCAGAAAGCGACGTATTGGCCGGGTAATAGCGAAGAAGTCCAGATCGAGAGCTACGATCTGACTACAGAAAAATCCAGACCGATGTACTCGGACTATCGCCTGCAAGGCGGACTGAGCTGGAGCCGTGATGGCAGACTGTTTTTTACACGATCGGAAGAAGCCTCGAACGCAGAATCAAATGTGTGGTCGATTCGTGTCGACGAGCAGACGGGCGAATCACGAGGCGAATTGACGCGACACACGAGCGGGCCCGATTGGAAGCCACGACCGGAAGTTTCGGCCGACGGCAAACATCTGGCGTTCTTGAGAACGAATATCGCGCCCACCGTCTATGTGGCAGACGTCGATCCCAAAACGAAGTCGGTCGGGAAACTTCAGCGGCTAACCCTCGACGAAAGCCGGAGCAGGCCGTATGAATGGACACCGGACGGAACAGCGATTTTGTATGTTTCGGACCGGGACGGAGAGTTTCACATTTTCCGTCAGCGCATTGGAGCAACTTCACCGGAGCTTTTGATTGACGGACATGATTCCCCGAATATCCTGCGGTTGAATCCAGATGGCACCGAAATTCTGTATACCAGCGAACCTGCGCAAGGGCAGAGTTCGCCTCCTGCGCCGCGCAGGCCGGCGTTCGAGCGCGAAAAAGTACGCATGATGCGGGCTCCGCTTGCGGGCGGCACGGGCCAGCTGCTGCTTGAAGCGGACGGCATCAATAATTTCCAGTGCGCGCGCGCACCGTCGCGCATGTGCGTATTCAGCAGATTTACGAAAGATGCGCTGGCAATCGTGCAATTCGACTCAGTCACGGGTGCCATGAAAGAAATTTTCCGCACCAGCGACGCCGGATGGCAAAACTACAATTGGACGCTGGCGCCTGATGGAAAATTGCTGGCGCTGTGCAAAGAGATGCGCGTTTCACAAGACGCCACGATTCGACTGATTTCACTCGACAGCGGGACCGAGCGAGTTATTCATTTGCATGAGTGGGCCGGGATTTTGGCGTTCGATTGGGCAGCGGATGGAAAAAGTTTCTGGGCGAGCGCGATGCTGCGAGGAGAGGCGCGAGCGCTTGTCAGCATCGATCTGCGGGGAAATGTCAGGCAGGCACTGCAAGGAGAGAAGCCCTATATCGGATGGGCCATTCGCGATGTGGCAATCGACTGGCGGATCAAACGCCTGGATGTTGGAAGGATTCTAGAAAAAAACCTCGTCAGCTTCTTTTGCCCATGGGGAATATTTCTGTGCGGGTAATTCCCTGCCCTTCGGTCACGTAATACAGGCGATTGGGTTTCAGGTCTTTCAGCGAATCGAATTGGCCGCTGGGCCAACGGATTTCGAGTAGCTCGACTTTTTCCGCTGAGCCAATGCCAAAATGCACGCGCAAATCGTTCTGTGAAAAATAGCCGCCGCCGCTGCGGACTTCGTCGATCTGTTGGTGGGGTTTCGTTTCGCCTGTGATGCGAGTGACGCAACGAAGGCGGGCGCCAATTCCGCTGCGATTGGATTTGGTGCCGAGTGTACGAATTTTGATCCAACTGTTTTTCAGCGATGAATCGCAACGGAGAAGCTGCGGATAGTCATTAACGCAGTTGATGGCGACGTCGATGTCTCCGTCATTGTCAAAGTCACCGAAGGCACAGCCGCGCGAAGGCGATGGAGTCGAAATACCGGGGCCCGCATTCATCGAGACCTCTTCAAAACGTCCGTCGCGCGAATTGCGATAAAGCAGCTTGCGCTGTGGATAGCCGGCTTCGGTCGTGAGTTGCTCGACTTCCGGATAAACGTGGCCGTTACAAATTAAGATGTCCGGCCAGCCGTCGTTATCAAAATCGAAAAAGCCGCAGCCCCAACCGAGATACTGCGTGTGTTTGCCAAGGCCGCCGGCGAACGTGGTGTCTTCAAAAGTTCCGCCGCCGAGATTGTGGTAAAGCGAAGGTGTATCGCCAGCGAAGTTTGTTTTTACAATGTCGAGATTGCCGTCGAGATCATAGTCCCCGGCGGAGACGCCCATTCCGGCTTGCGGTTTGCCATCGGCGCTTAACGCGCAGCCCGCCTCCATCGCGATGTCCGTGAACTTTCCGTTTTTGCGATTTTGATAAAGGGCGCTGGCCGTGGAATCGTTGGCAACGTAAATGTCGGGCCAGCCGTCGTTGTCGAAATCGGCTGTGAGGACACCCAGTCCGTACGTGCCGTTCGCGGCGAGAACTCCGGCGGATTCGGAAATATCGGAGAAGGTGCCGTCACCATTGTTGTGAAAAAGAATATTTTTGCCGCCGATGAGCCCTGGGGGGCCGCAGGCGACCATTACACCTTTATAGAGACATGGACCGGATTCGGGAACTGGCGCAGTGGCTAGGTCCATATCGATGTAGTTGGCGACGAATAGGTCGAGTTTGCCGTCACGATCGTAGTCAACGAAAGCACATCCGGAGTTCCAACGCTTGCCGTTTCCAGTGATCCCGGCTTTTTCGCTGACGTCGGTGAAGGTGCCGTTGCCGTTGTTGTGGTAAAGAACATTTTTGCCGAAGTAGGCGATGAAGAGGTCGTCGAAGCCGTCGTTGTCGTAGTCACCGACACAAACACCTTGTCCCCAGCCCGAATGGACCAAACCGGCTTGAACTGTGACGTCGCTAAACGTACCGTCGCGATTGTTTTTAAACAGATGCGAGTGCGGTTCCTGGCCCTTCGGAAAACCTTCCAGGCGCCAGCCGTTTACGAGGAAAATGTCCAGCCAGCCGTCATTGTCATAGTCATAGAAGGCGACGCCGCAACCAGTTGTTTCGAGCAAATATTTGTTCTGGTGTTCGCCGCCGAATACGGTTTTCGCGTTCAGCCCGGATTCCTTGGCGATGTTCAGGAAGTTGACGCCGAGCTGCGGCGAAGCGGGCGAGGGAGCCGTTTTTTGCGGGGCGCCTGGCGATTGCGAGAGCGCGGCGAACAGTGGACGGATTCCGACCCAAAGATTTTCAAGAGATAGAACCAGTGCCGAACGGCTGAGTGATCTGAGGAAGCTGCGGCGTGGAGAATACAATCGAAGCGGTACCTTCCTGAATCGGCCTGGCCTGAGTCGGTCTGGCTATGGCGCGGCTTTGACGCGTGCTACACTCTGGCCGTTTCTTTTATAGACAGTGCAGCGAGGGTTTGCAAGCGAGCTGCGCTGTCTAAAGTCTCTCATGCGAATTGACATGCGACCACTCCTTCACCGATTTTTCTCAAAATCGCTTCGAGCTGCTTCCCTGGGCCTGGTTCTGATCTATGCGGCTTGTTCGGCTGCCTCAGCAGCACAGAATTCCGCACGAGCTGTTGCGCCGCAGAAAAAGCTGCAAATCTCTCGCGCGGCGCGTCTATGGGAATTTCTGGCTGCTGTTGGAAAGCGGGCAGGACTTTTCGGGAACGAATCTGGGCGTGTTGAGGCCTGGACCTATCCGCTGAAGATTTTGCGCGACCTGCGGCTGACGATTTTGACCGAAGGCCGCGAGATTCCCGCTGAGACTTTGGTGCGAACGGTCATCGCGCGCCCCGAATCGACGACACTCGTTTACACCAGCGATACTTTCACGGTTCGCGAAACGTTTTTTGTGCCGGTCGATCAACCGGGAGCGGTGATCGAAATTCAGGTGGAGACCGAACAGCCACTCGAAGTGAAGGCGAGTTTCATTCGCGATTTTCAGCTGGAATGGCCTGCGTCGATGGGGGGAACGTACGTCAGCTGGAATGACGCTCTACATGGATTTGTTTTTGGCGAGGATCAGCAGCGATTCGCAGGGCTGGCGGGATCACCCAGCGCTGCCGAGCCACAGCTCGAGTACGAAACGAACTACGGCGCCACGCACACAAGTTCGATGAAGCTTGGCGTAACTGCGAAAGGGCGAGACACAAAGATCATTGTCATTTCAGGCTCCGTGAACGGACGCGCGGAAGCAGAAAAAACATATCGTCTGCTGACGTCTGACTATCAGAAGCTGTGGCGCGAGTCCGCGGAATTCTACGAACGGTATCTCGAACGCACGACAAGCGTGGACCTGCCTGACGCTGAGATCCAGAGCGCGTACGATTGGTCGCGCGTGAGCCTGATCCAGGGGCTGGTTTCAAATCCAACCATGGGCGACGGTCTGATCGCGGGCTACCGCGCCTCCGGCGAAGGCTACCGGCCGGGATTTGCGTGGTTTTTTGGCCGAGATTCGCTGTGGAGCTCGCTGGCGCTGAACAGCGAAGGCGATTTCGCGACCACGAAAACGGCGCTGGAATTCATCGCGAAGTTTCAGCGCGAGGATGGAAAGATTCCTCACGAGATTGCCCAGGGTGCGAGTTTTGTAGACTGGTTTAAAGGCTATCCGTACGCGTTCGCTTCGGCGGATGCCACGCCGCTATACGTTGTGGCGGCGGATGACTACGTGACCGCCAGCGGAGACCTTGAATTTGCAAAGTCCAATTGGGCACACATCGCAAAAGCTTATGAATTTCTGCGATCCACATACAATGCCAACGGATTTCCAAAGAATTTCGGCGTCGGACATGGATGGATCGAAGGCGGACCACTCCTGCCGATAGAGAGCGAGTTCTATCAAAGCGGCGCGGCAGTCGCGGCAATCCGGGCGCTGGCACACCTTTCGCTGCTCACTGGGAAAGACACGGAAGCAAAATCGCTGACGGAAGAGTTCCAAAAGAAGCAGCAGCAGCTAAACGATGCTTTCTGGTCGCCAGAAAAAAAGATTTTCACGTTTGCGATCGATCGCGACAACAAGCGCGTGGACGAGGCGACAGTCCTTACAACGGTGCCGATGTGGTTTGGCCTCACGGACGAAGACAAATCGCAAAAAACGATCGCGGAATTATGCAAACCCGAGCACGAAACGGATTGGGGCATGCGCATCATTTCGAACCGCGCGCCAAAATACAATGGTGGCGGATATCACTACGGCTCGGTGTGGCCGCTGTTCACTGGCTGGGCTTCAGTGGGCGAATATCGCTATCACAAGCCGCAGGCTGCTTACGACAACTTGCGTGCGAACGCATTGCTTGCGTTGGATGGGTCGCCCGGACACGTCACAGAAGTCTTGTCCGGGGATTACTACCAGCCACTGTCAACAAGTTCACCGCATCAGATCTGGTCGGCGGCGATGGTGATCACCCCCCTGCTGCGCGGAATGTTCGGACTGCAATTTGATGCGCAGGCTCATAAGATAAGTTTTGCGCCGCATGTCCCGGCAGACTGGAAAGAGTTTTCAATTCACCAGCTCGCGGCAGCGGCAGGGTCCGTCGATTTGCACTTTTCTCGTACAGTTGATTCGATGACCGTGATCGTGGAACGCAACGACCCTGCGCAACTCAAGATGGAGTTGCGGCCGGCGGTGAGCCCTCGGGCAGTAGTTCTCGGCGTGACCTTAAATGGCCGGACCGCGCAGTTTCATTTGGAACCGCACGCCAATGACCAGCACGTGGTCGTGGAGGCCAATCTGGTATCTGGCGCCAACACAATAAAGATCCGCTTGCGAAATGATTTCGCCCTTACTTACGCGGCACGACTGCCTTTGCTTGGCGGGGAGAGCCAGGGGTTGCGAGTTCTTTCCGAGACATGGAGTCCTTCGCGCGACGCATTGACGCTCGAAACGGAAGGACTGCCCGGCCACAGGTATGTCATTTCGGTTTGGGGCAGAGAGCAAATCAAGTCCATCGATGGCGCGCAACTGACCGCGGACGGCTCGATCGAAGAAACATTTCCCGCAACCAGCGGAGGCGCAGAAACACAAAAGCAGACCGCGACCATTCATTTCAGCAACCCAGCGCAGAAAACGAAGCACTGACAAGCGCATCGTTTTTTGGCAATCTAGGCGATGCCGAGTTTTTTCTGCATGTCCTCAAGCGTGATGCCCTTGGTTTCTGGGTAGCAGATGAGGACGACGAAAAACTGCAAGGCCATCATGGCCGAGAAGAAGATGAACGGGTAGCCACCGGATTTTGCAGCCACCGCCGGAAATCCCAGCGAGATGATTCCGGCCATGAGCCAGTGCGTAAAACTGCCAAGGCTTTGGCCTGAGGCGCGGACGCGATTCGGAAACACTTCTCCGATATAAACCCAGATCACGGCGCCCTGTGAAAATGCGAAGAATGCGATGTAGCAGACCAGCAAGGCCACGAGAATATTTTCGTGGCTGTGCGACAGAAAAACGTACGCCACTCCCGCGAGACACAACGCAGTTCCGACCGCGCCCGTGAGCAACAATTTCTTTCTGCCGATACGATCGATGAGCGTCATCGCGACCATTGTAAAAATGAGGTTTGTAGCGCCTATGGCTACGGCCTGAAGGTCGGAAGAAACCTTATTGAAGCCTGCTTGAGCAAAGATCTGATTCAAGTAATAAAGGATCGCGTTAATTCCGGAGAGCTGATTGAACATGGCAATCGACACGGCCAGAAAAATGGGAAAGCGGTACTTGCTGCTGAAGAGCGAATCGCCCGCGGAATGGTCGGCATCGACCGACGCGACGATATCCTGCAATTCCTGTTCATAATTTTCTTCGCCTGTAATTCGAAGCACTTCCCGCGCTTCGTCAATGCGCCGTTTCTTTGCCAGCCAACGCGGGCTGCGCGGAATGCCGAATAGCATCACCAGAAAAAACGCTGCAGGAAGTGCCGCAATGCCAAGCTTCCAGCGCCACTCTGCAGCGCCAAGATTTAAGATGCCCATAAGATAGTTCGAGAAATATGCGAGCAAAATTCCGAAGACCACGTTGAACTGAAACAGTCCTACGAGGCGACCGCGATATTTTGCCGGCGCAATTTCGGCGATATACATCGGACCAAGAACCGACGAGCCACCAATCGCCACGCCACCAATGACGCGAAATATCACGAGCGCTGTCCAATTCCAGGCAAAGCCACAGCCAACCGCCGAAACAAAATAGAGGACGGCAAGAATTCGCAGGCTGTCGCGGCGGCCATATGCGTCACCGGGTATCCCGGCCAACATGGAACCAACGATGGTGCCGGCGAGCGCGCTCGACACGGTCACGCCTAGCGCGAGCGGCGAAAGGTGGAAGAGATCCGTGAGCGCCTGAGTGGTACCGGAAATTACGACGGTGTCAAAGCCGAACAGCAGTCCCCCTAGCGCCGCGACCACTGTGCTGCGAAGAAGGACTGAATTTAATGGCATCGTTCGAACCTTTCAGCAAAGTTGCGCGCCCAGTTTGCTGCAATCCACAGATATGGAGCGGCTTTGCCAGCGCGGCATTCTAGTGGATTCGCTGGTGCGGCGGGAGAACTATTTTCTTAGGGAGTTCTTCGGAGGCGAGCGCTCGCCACGTTGGAATCACAGTACCGGGTGGGGTATCGTTTTCTTCGGTTCATGTAGAGGTTCGGGAACAGTTGGCAGTGTTTCAGCTCGAATTCCCGCGCCGGGAAACATGCCCAACAAGATGCGCACACAAGTAGGAATCATTGGAGCCGGTCCCGCTGGGCTTTTCTTGTCACACTTGCTCCAGCGTCTGGGAATTGAGTCTGTCGTCGTTGAAATGCACAGCCGAAGGTACGTTGAAGAACGTATCCGTGCCGGAGTGCTCGAGCAGGGCACCGTTGACCTGATGCACGAACTCGGCGTGGGGGAACGACTGAAGCGGCAGGGACTCGAGCACGGTGGTATCGAACTTCGCTTCGGAGGGCGCGGCCACCGGATCGATTTTCGCGAACTCACGAATGGCAAGTGCGTCACGATTTACGCGCAGCACGAAGTCATCAAGGACCTGATCGCAGCCCGGCTGGCATCGGGTCGCCCTGTCTACTTTGAAGCCGAAGATGTCACTGTTGAGGATCTGGAAACCGCATCACCGACAATTCATTTCCTCGCCAGCGGAGTTTCCGAGCAACTCGAATGCGATTTCATTGCAGGATGCGACGGATTCCACGGCGTCTGCCGGCCGGCAATTCCGGAAGGAGTGTTGAAGCTTTACGATCGAACATATCCGTTCGGGTGGCTGGGAATTCTGGCGCAAGCGCCGCCCTCGTCGCATGAATTAATTTACGCATATCACGAGCGCGGGTTCGCTTTACTGAGCATGCGCTCACCAGAGATCAGTCGGCTCTACCTGCAGTGCGATCCCGAAGAGGACATCGAACTTTGGCCCGATGAACGGATCTGGCAGGAATTGCATAAGCGCCTGGCTGCGGATGGCTGGAAACTGACGGAGGGATCAATCATCCAGAAGGGCGTGACCGGCATGCGCAGTTTTGTTGCCGAGCCGATGCAGTTCGGCAAGTTGTTTCTTGCGGGCGATGCCGCTCACATCGTGCCACCTACGGGCGCAAAGGGACTCAATCTTGCCGTGGCGGATGTGCGGGTGTTAGCCCGCGCGCTCGGCGAATATTACACAGATGGAAAAACGGAGCTGCTCGCTCGATACTCAGAAATCT
>QHYO01000223.1 GCA_003224135.1 Acidobacteriota bacterium
ACCGACGCGCACAAGGCGGCAGTCAGGTTACGTCTCATGCCCAGTTGCAGGTGGCAGGTTTGCGTGGCGCGCGGATTGATTTCGATCAAGAAGGCCTTGCCGGTGCGTTCCTCAATAACAAAATCGAAACCCGCAAATCCCGACAAGCCCAGACGTCGCACGATTGTCTTCGCAGCAGCGCTCATCTGGGAATTCTCAATTAGTCTTATGACCGCTGCAGGTCCCTTCGGACTCCGCGTCTTCAAGACAATCGCTGTAATCTGCGCCAGGACTTCGCCCTGCCAGCATGCCAGTGCAAGGTTCGCGTCTTGACCGGCGACGAATTGCTGCACGCTGACCAGCGGCCGCTCGCTCCGCAGCAGTCGCGCAACGGAGGTGGTATCGCCATCCATCAACATGCGCTTGAAGGTCTGAGCCGTAGGCCGCCGCGAAACCAACTCGCGGAAAGCGCGATGGGCCTGCTGGCGCGTTACCACAATTCGCACGCCTTCGCCGCCAGACGTACAGTCCGTCTTCAATACCGCTGGAACTCCGTTTTTGAGTATCCATCCGTCCAGCGCACTCAGCTCGGGAGTCAACGCCGAATTCGGAACCGACACGCCTTCCTCGCGCGCTAGGGCCAGAAACTCTTGCCTCGAATCAATGATTGAGTAGTTCGCTGGCGAGCCCAGTGAACGAACGAGCAACGCTGCAGTTCCTGACCCCGGCGACGAACCATAGCGGCTTTCGCGTTCGTAGATCGCGTGCAGGTGCGCAGTCGCAAGGTCATCACAAGGGACCACGAGATCGGGATCCGCTGCTTCGATCGCGGCGTCAATCGAGCTTAGCGGTCGGAAACTGCGGTAAAGGTAGGTGCGACGAACCGCGGAACTCACAGTAAGAGCGTTGCGCGGAGGGCATACCGCCTGAACTCTGCAGCCCAAATCCGCAAAAGTCCCGGCAATTCGTACGGGAGAGAGCCAGCTGTTCGTGCTTGCCAAGAGAATGGTAGGCTTCAAAGTTGCTACCTGCCGGACGGCAAGCGAAGGCCTCTACGTCAGGCGAATCTTCTGGGCCGGTCGAGAGGCAAACACCTGAGCCTTCGCCTATTGAAGATAATTATAAGGGAGATAGAAGCGTCCTGAAAGCCGGATGATTGAACGGATCCATGAGCCTCTCCACTGAAGTAGCCATCATCGGCGCCGGCCCATATGGTTTGTCGCTTGCCGCCCATTTGCAGGGCGCTGCAATTCCGTTTCGCATCTTTGGCAGCCCCATGGATTCGTGGCGCAAGCACATGCCCAAAGGCATGCTACTCAAGTCTGATGGATTTGCATCGAATCTTTCTGATCCAGAATCCTCCTTCACCCTTGCGCATTTTTGCGCGCAGGAAGGAATCGAATACCACCCTACGGACCTACCGGTTCGCTTGGAATCGTTCGCCGCCTACGGACTCGCCTTCCAGAGACGTTTTGCCCCTGAGCTGGAGGAAAAGTTGGTCACATCCCTTGAGTGCGCGTCCGGTAGCTTTCGGTTGAAATTCCAGGACCACGATGAACTGACGGCACGATGCGTGGCCGTTGCGGTAGGCATCAGCCACTTCCATTACGTACCGCCGGAACTGCATCATTTTCCTTCGAAATTGTTGACCCACAGCTTCGCGCATGGCGATCTGGAGCAATTCCGTGGCGCAAAAGTCGCGGTGGTCGGCGCGGGCGCGTCTGCGCTCGATCTGGCCGCGCTCCTCAACGAGCAGGGCGCGATGGCCCACTTGATTGCTCGGCAGACGGAGCTCACATTTCAAAGCAAGCTGGCGCCTGGGCGCCGTTCGGTTTGGAAAAGAGTGCGGCAACCGTCGACCGGTATAGGTCCGGGCCTGAGATCGTTTCTATACGTGGAGTATCCCAACCTGTTCCGCCATTTGCCCGGGAATGTTCGCGTGAACATTGTCAAGACGCATTTAGGCCCCGCGGCCGGTTGGCCCACACGCGATCGCGTTCTCGGCCGTGTGCCTCTCTCTCTGGGTTTCCAAATCGATCGAGCGGAGATCTCTGGAGGACAGGTTCATCTACGTCTCACGCGTCGAGACGGCACAGTTATCGATCATTTCGCTGATCACGTGATCGTCGCGACTGGCTACAGAGTCGATCTGCGTCGCCTGCCATTTCTAGGCCAGGATGTCCTGTCGCGAGTCCAATGTCTCGAGCACGCTCCCATTCTGTCGGCCAACTTTGAATCTTCTATTCCAGGACTCTACTTTCTCGGACTCGCCTCCGCCAACAGCTTTGGCCCAATGATGCGTTTCGCATACGGCGCCGATTACACCACGAGGAAGATTGCAAAACACCTCGCGCGCCAAAGGTGACTGGCTGGCAATTTTCGCATTGACACGATCGATGCTGAGCATGTGCGCGGCACATTGAACACATATACCTTCATTGTGAAGTCGACGGCCTTGTCGGCCTTTACTGTCGACTCCACGACCGGCGCGCTCTCGCCCATCATAGGATCGCCGTTTACCATTGCCGACGGTCTGGGACCTGTGGCCGCGAGCGTCGATCCGTTGGGAAAGACGCGGTGTGTTGTCAATCAATCCAGCAATAGCATATCAATCTTTGCGATAGACGCGACGTCCGGGGCACTCAGTAGGCAGGGTTCGATCGAGACTGGCTCGAACCCGATCTCAATTGTCTTGACGCAATGACACCTAGCGTCGCTAAGAGTGCGACTACATTCCGCTGCCGCTCTGTTCAATCAGTTTGGCAACGAGTCCTGTCCAGCCCGTCTGGTGGCTTGCGCCGATGCCGGCTCCGTTGTCGCCATGAAAGTATTCGTGAAAATAAATGTGGTCGCGCCATTCGGGGTCCGTTTGGAATTTCTCGAGGCCTCCGAAGACTGGCCGCTTGCCTTCTTCCGAACGCAGGAAAATGCGGGTCAGCCTGCGGGAAATTTCTGCGGCCGCATCCCATAGTGATGCCTTTCGGCCTGAGCCCGTTGGGAGGTCCACGGAAACGCTGTCACCGTAGAAGTGATGAAACTTCTGAAGCGATTCGATAAGCAGGAAATTGATCGGAAACCAAATTGGGCCGCGCCAATTGGAATTTCCGCCGAAGAGGCCAGTACTCGATTCGGCAGGTTCGTAATCCACGCGATGTTCGCTGCCATTTACGTTCATCACATACGGATTGCCTTTGTGAAACCGCGAAATCGCGCGAATGCCGTAAGGCGAGAGGAATTCCGACTCTTCGAGCAGGTAGCGAGCGACGCTGCCGAGCTGTTTGCGATTCACGAGAGAAAGCAACCGTCGAGTTCCTTGTCCGTCTGTCTCCGATGTCTCGATGTGATTTGCGACATCTGGATGATTGTCAATAAACCACTGCATGCGCCGCTTGAAACCGGGAAGCTTGTCCACAATATCCTGTTCAAGGGTTTCGACCGCAAGGAGCGGAATCAGCCCCACCAACGAGCGCACCTTCAGATAGTGGCGTTCGCCATTCGGAAGATGCAGCACGTCGTAATAGAAACCGTCTTCTTTGTCCCACAGCTCGACACCTTCGCCGCCGCGATCGTTCATCGCATGCGCGATATGAACAAAATGCTCCAGAAATTTGCTCGCCACACTTTCGTACGCCGGGTTTTCGTGCGCCAATTCCAGTGCAATCGCGAGCATATTCAGGCAATACATTCCCATCCAGCTAGTACCATCCGATTGCTCGAGGTGACCTCCGGTTGGCAATGGAGCGGAGCGATCGAAAACTCCGATGTTGTCCAGGCCAAGAAATCCGCCTTGAAAAATATTCATTCCTTCGGCGTCTTTGCGGTTCACCCACCAGGTGAAGTTGAGTAGAAGTTTGTGAAACACGCTCTCTAAAAATTCGCGGTCGGCTTTGCCTCGCACGCGTTTCTCGATTTTGTAGACGCGCCACGCCGCCCAAGCATGTACTGGGGGATTCACGTCACCGACGCCCATTCATACGCCGGCAACTGACCATTCGGGTGCATGTACCACTCGCGAAGGAGAAGAGTCAGTTGTTCTTTGGCGAAGTCCGGATCAACTTGCGCCAGCGGAATGCAATGAAACGCAAGATCCCACGCGGCGTACCAGGGGTATTCCCACTTGTCGGGCATGGAGATAATGTCCGCGTTGTAGAGATTGAACCATTCCTGATTCCGGCCCTTCTTGCGCGATTCTGGCGGACGTGGCCCGGCAGGATCACCGTCGAGCCAGGTGCGAACATCGAAGTGATAAAACTGCTTCGACCACAGCAGTCCGGCAAATGCCTGGCGTTGAACATTGCGAGCGTCATCCGAAATATCCTTTGGAGCCCGCGATGCGTAGAACTCGTCCGCTTCCTTGCGCCGCGCGGAGAAGATGGACTCAAAGGCTGGCCCCAAGAGCTCCGTCTTCGGCGCTTCGGCCAGGACGAGTCTTGGTGCTGACATGCGAACAACTTTCGGTTCGCGATCAGTTAGCCGCATACGCAGGGTGACAGACGCTCCAGGTGCGATGCGCAACGCGTAAAGAGCAGACGCTTTGGTGCCGGACTTTTCTGGGTTGACCGCATCGCGATTGCCGTGAACAACGTAATTGTTAATGCCGTCTTTAACAAACGGCGTGCGATTCTCGCCGCCGAACAGTTTCTTGGCGTTCGTCTCGTTCTCGGTGAAAAGAAGTTCCGGTTCGCCTTCGCAGAGCAGCCAACGCTTTCCGTAGGCTTTGTGTTCGAGTTCGATGACCCTCGAACCCGCGGCTCCATCCTCATTTGTGAAGGCAAGTCTTTGGGACGCGCGCGCCTGAGGTCGATAATCGTCATGTCCCCACGACCAGGTGTTGCGGAACCAGATTGTCGGAAGCAGGGTCAACTCCGCTTCCGCCGGACCACGATTTGTGGCCGTGATTTTGATCAAAATATCTTCGACGCCGGCTTTGGCGTATTCGGTCACAACATCGAAATATCGGTTTTCGCCGAACGCGCCCGCGTCGAGC
>QHYO01000224.1:0-2464 GCA_003224135.1 Acidobacteriota bacterium
GCGCCACCGTTTTTTGCCAAAATAATTCCAAAGCGCGTTATCACAACCCGCGTACGAAATTCTTCAGCGCGCAACGCTTCGGCCTCCCAATTTTTCGAAATGCCCGCCAAAAAATCATTTCCCGGCGCGCTCTCCTCCGTTAGGACTTCGTCTCCGCGGTTTCCGTAAAATCCAATCGCCGAGGCGCTTACCATCACATCCGGCTTCGCGTTCATTTTCCCGAGGGCGGTCACGAGAGCGCGCGTCGCCTCGACGCGGCTTGTTCGTAGGAGTTTCTTGCGTGAATCCGTCCATCGGCCGCCGGCAATGGAAGCTCCGCCGAGATTGATGACCGCTTCAGCGCCGACTGCCGCTCCGCCCAGTTCGCCAGTCTCCGGATTCCACGCTACATCGAATGTGCCGGCCACTCCGCCTTCCGCTCTTGTTTGTGGACGCACCAACCGGCAGACCATGTGGCCGTCTCGCGCCAGGGCCGCAACCAGCGCACTGCCCACCAATCCCGTGGCACCGGTTAGCAAAATCTTCATGACGGCCTCATTTTCCGGGTTGCAATTCGCTCATGGAGATAAATCATACGTCTTCGGCGGCTTGGGTCGTGCGAAAAAGCAGTCGAGAGACGCCGAAGAAATGGCTGCGCCATGGAGAGGACACCCGGCGCTCGACTAATTCAGGTAAAATAATTCGAAGATAGGCATGATCGTCAAAGTCCTTTATTTCGGGCGATTGAAAGAACTCTCCGGTTCCTCGGAAGAATCCGTGGAAGTTCGCGACGGAGCGCGCATCGAAGACCTCTTTGCGCATTGTTCGATGTCGCGTCCGGAGCTGCGCAAGTTTCGCGCTTCGCTCGTCGCGGCGCGTAATCGTGAGTTTGCTGCGTGGGACACGCCGCTTCGCGCTGGCGACGAAGTGGGCTTTCTGCCGCCGGTCAGTGGCGGCTAATCGGACATGACGACTTCTCATCGCCACGATCGCATCGAGCTTACGCGGGAGGTTATCCCGTCCGGCGCGATCGCAAGCGAAGTTCGCGCGGACGAGGACGGCGCCGTCGCGACTTTCGACGGCTGCGTGCGTAACCATTCCCACGGCCGGAGCACCCTGCATCTCGAATACGAAGCTTACGAATCGATGGCCCTCGCCAAAATGCGGGAAATCGCGGAACATCTTCACGCGCACTATGCCATCGACAGAGTGGCAATGGTTCACCGTTTGGGAAGGCTTGAAATCGGGGAGACGAGCGTGTTCATTGCCGTCAGCTCGGCGCACCGTGCAGCCGCCTTTGACGCGTGCCGCTACGCGATCGATACTTTGAAGAAGACCGTACCCATCTGGAAGAAAGAATTTTTCGCCGACGGCGCCGTCTGGGCCGATGGCGAAGTGCCTCCTGCACCTGCTGCGTCAGCAGACGCGGAGACTCCTGCCGCAGAACCCGCATCCAACTAAATCGATGCCAACTTCTCGTTTCCGCCCAATTACTCTGGCCATGCGGATTTTCATGGGTGTGCTTGCGGTTTTTGCGTTGGTAGCCGGCGACAGACTCCGCGCCGGTTCGATTGCGCATCAATCGTGGCCACAGCAGGAAAACCCTAATCGCCCTCCATGGGCGCAAAAGTCCAAATCTGCCGATGGCTCTGCCGTGCCTGCAGCGAAACGCGAAGCCAGCGACCCCACGCAGGATCGCGCGAAAATCAAAGTGTCGGTAAATCTGGTTAACGTCCTCGTCAGCGTGCTGGACGAACACAATCGTCCCGCGGCGGATCTTCCCATCGAAGCTTTTCGCGTACTGGATGAGGACAATCCCCAGGCCATCGCCGTCTTTGAGAAGGAAACTCAGCAGCCACTCGATCTGGCGCTAATGATCGATGCGAGTCTGAGCGCACAACTGGGAATGCCTTCCCAGCGCGAAGCGGCCGCGCATTTTATCCAACAGGTTCTTCGTTCGGGCGACCGGCTGGCAGTTTATGCTTTCGATGAAAACGTCACGCAACTGGCGGCGTTTTCCGACAATGTGGGACACCTCCAGGAAGCGGTGCGGCGGGTGCCGCAAGGCGCCGGGACTTCTATTTATGACGCCGTCTATCTCGGTTCATGGGCGCTTGCACGGCATGGATCCGATCGTCGACGAGTGATCATTCTCATTACCGACGGTGGCGAAACCACGAGCCACGCCGATTTCGATTCCGCGCGCCGTGAAGCCGTGCGCACGAACACGCTTCTTTACACGATTGTGATTCGCGCAATGAAAAGCGAAAGTGGTCGCAACACTGCCGGCGAACATGCGCTTGAAACAATCACCGATACCACCGGAGGCGCGGTCTTCTATCCAGATTCATCCGCGCAACTTGATTCCATTTTCGACCGGATTAATCGCGAGCTACGCACGCAATACCGGCTC
Organism: Acidobacteriota bacterium; assembly: GCA_003224135.1. GTDB lineage: Bacteria > Acidobacteriota > Terriglobia > Acidiferrales > UBA7541 > Acidiferrum. Next base: position 2,393 of record QHYO01000224.1, read on the forward strand.
GGCTACTATCCGAATCCTCGCGGGCCCGCAGACGCTTATCGGCGCATCGAGGTGACGGTCACGCCGCCGCCT